>JBKPEX010000303.1:0-5906 GCA_046728625.1 Thermoproteota archaeon | reverse complement strand
GTTATATATAGTAAGCGACTCCAAAACCAAGGAAATAGAGTCTATACTCGATAAATTCGGTCTCGATTACTCCATCATTGGAAAAGTCATGCCGCATCGCAACCTAGTTCTGAGAAGCGACAACATGGTAGTTGCAGACATGCCTGCTGAAATTATCTCACATGCACCGCTAATCGTTAGGAAAATAAGGCGTCCTGACTACATACGTAGACTAAGGAAAATTGCGTCGCCACCAATTCCAGATGATCTGACTAACTCTCTTATTTTCCTGTTATCTGACCCCACAATAGCTAACAAAGAATGGGTTTACCAACAGTTCGATCATGAAGTGGGTTTGAGGACCGTCACGAAACCCGGTAATGGTGATGCGGCGGTGTTGAGATTAGATAATGGAAAACTTTTGTCAATTAAATTGGACGGAAACTCCAAACACTGTTATTTGGATCCGTATAATGGAACATTGGGATGCTTATCTGAATCACGTAGAAACATAATCAGTACGGGAGCTGAACCTATAGGGGTGATAGACCATTTACAATTCGGAAATCCCGAAGATCCAGAAGTATTTTGGACATTCACACAAAGTGTAAAGGCCATTATCGATTTCTGCACAAAAATGGAGCTGCCCGTATTGGGGGGTAAAGTAAGTCTTTATAACGAAACATTGCATGGAGCTATTAAACCTTCACCTGTAATAGGGGCGATGGGTTTGATAGAATCAGGATCCAATATCCTCGACTATACACTGTTATCAGACAGCGATCTTTTTGTTATTGGCTACTCAAGCGATGAGATGGGCGGATCGGAATACTATGAATATAACTGTAACATCTCAGGAGGAAACGTACCCCAGGTTGATCTTGACTTAGATAAAATAAACGGAGAGACTGTTCTAAAGCTTATAAATCGTGATCTAGTTAATTGTGTGCATGATTGTTCTAAAGGTGGCATTGCTGTTGCCTTGGCAGAAATGGGAATAAAAAGCGATGTGGGGATAAACGTAAATATAGACCTTATTCCAAGCTCATGTAGTAGAATCGACAACCTTTTATTTTCCGAATCAAACTCTCGATACATAGTCGCTACAAGTGATCCAGCAAAGCTAGATAGAGAGTTAAAGAAGATACACGGAGTTGTCTTTGCGCATATAGGTGAGTCTAATAACGATAAATCTTTTGAATTGATTAATGGAAAAAATGAAAAACTAGTTGATACGCACATCGGGAGATTATCTGAAAGCTATGGAAAATTGCGGGGGTTAATGTCGGGAAGCCAGACGTCGACTTCAATCTAGCGAATAATTGGTCTTACGGGATTTTTTAGATTTAGCAGCTTATCTGACCATAATGAGAATTCGGTTGTATGTGGAACTGTAACTATATAATGAACATGTGCTAAGCAAAATATAGGCAATTGATAGCAGAGCTTATTGAAGTAGATATGACGTATTGTGTTCACATCTATCTTATGTTTTTGTTAGCCGAAGATAGTAGGTTCTATGGGAGGTCAGATCTCCTAAGTGGTCCATGAGAATTGTGGAGTTGTTGCAATATTTTCCCTAAATAAGCACAACGTAATACCCTTTGCTATAGATTCACTCCGAGCGCTACAACATCGTGGCCAAGAATCATGGGGAATAGCAGTACCGAATATGGAACCTTTCAAGAGACTTGGCTTAGTTTCGGCAAGTGCATCGGAATTTCCATTTATAATTAGAAAATACAAGTCACATGTTGCGATTGGACACGTTCGTTATTCAACATTCGGAAAGAGCACTCTGAATAACGCACAGCCTCTTAAAGTCAATGATCTTTGTCTAGCTCACAATGGTACAATAGCTAATGTAGAGGAACTATCAAAAAAAATGGTGGGAGGATGTACATTTACTCCCCAGACTATGAGTGATACTCTGGTAGCCGCTCAGCGTCTTGTTTTGCATTTGAATCAAACTAAAGATAATCTCAGGGAAGCATTATTAACTTTAAAGAACGAGATGATCGGATCGTTTTGCTTCACGTTTTTAACCGACGATAAGTCAGTCTATGCTGCAAGGGATTCACGGGGATTTAGACCGCTTGTATTGGGCTTTCACAAAGAAACTAAAACCTACATTATAGCCTCAGAGTCTTGTGCATTTTCCGCTATAGGTGCGGTGCTAATTCGGGATGTCCAGCCAGGAGAAATTGTAAATGTAACCAGTAAAGGAATCTCTTCCGAAAGATATTCAAACGAAAAGCATCATGCTCATTGCGCCTTTGAATATACGTATTTCGCACATCCTAGTAGTGTAATGGAAGGAGTTAACATTTATGCAGCGAGGAAGCGAATCGGTCAGTTACTGGCTCGCAAGTACCCATTTCCCGATGCCGATGTAGTTATACCAGTCCCCGATTCTGCTAGACCCGCAGCTCTGGGATACGCTCAAGAGCTCAGACTCAGTTTTGAGGAGGGTCTATTGAAGGACAGATACAGTAAAAAAGGCTCCATGCGAAGTTTCATAGAACCGATTAATCAAACTAGGATAGAGATTAACAGGTACATAGTGCCTATCCCAGATGTTATTAAAGGCAAGAAAGTCATAGTAGTAGACGACAGCATAGTAAGAGGAACTAGCTCAGCATCGATTGTTAAAACACTACGCACCTCAGGTGCAAAGAAAATTATTATGGTCGTTACATATCCGCCTATCAGTTATCCTTGCTATGCCGGAATTGATTTTCCATCCCAAGAAGAGCTGTTGGCCTACAGGGAATCTAAACATAAGCCCAAGTTTAATACTGATGAAATCGCGCAAAGAGTTGCCCGGCTGACTGGAGCAGACATTGTAGCCTACAACGATACAACGAATTTAGCAAAAGGAATAGGGATACCCGAGGACGAACTGTGTTTCACATGCTCAACGGGAGATTATTCTTCCCTAGGAATAACGCCAATTTTCAAATCGCGAACGGAGATGAAGGGTCAATAGGCTAGATGTCAAAGCGGAAATATCCTTTTTTTTAGCAGTAGAAATTTTCGTTCAGGCATAGCACGAGATTGTGTCTACTAATGGATAATAGCAAATGAAACATTTTATGGAGCATGCCTTGGGCACTACCACTGCTTTTGGCTCCGATTTTCTTATCATTATAGATTCGCCAGATATTTTTTGTATCCTATATTCTCCAATTTCTTGGCCTTTTTTGTGATTTGCTTTTCGAGATTCTTTTTGTAAATTCTTATTTGGTTCGAAATTCTTTTGTGTTTTATGCCAAGAATCTGACAAGCCAAAATGGCAGCATTTTTAGCTCCGTTTATGGCCACGGTTCCAACAGGTATTCCAGGTGGCATTTGTACAATTGACAAAAGACTTTCAAGCCCATCCATACCAGCAGTTTTAATTGGGACTCCGATTACAGGTATCGAGGTTAGAGATGCTACCATTCCAGGCAAGTGGGCCGAACCTCCTGCACCTGCTATTATAACCTCAAGACCTCTTTTTTGAGCTTCTATAGCATACGAGATCATCCTTTTTGTGGTTCTGTGAGCAGAGACTACTTTAACTTCATTGCGTACGCCTAATGTATCGAGTAATTCAACTGCCTCTTTCATGACAAAAAGGTCAGAATCGCTTCCCATTATTACGCTCACAAGAACAGATGCTCCTTCATACATTATTGCTTCTCACTGACTATTTCGACTTGGCTCCTAGCTCGTTGTGCTCTAGAAAGGGCTTTGTTAGTGCTTTCAGCAAGTACGGTAACATGACCTAGTTTTCTTCTTGGGCTAGATAATTTCTTGCCATAAACATGGAGTGTTACTTCCGGAATTGAAAAGAGGTTTTCGAGTCCTCTTATCCTATATGCCCCGAAGTAATCTTTTGGTCCCAACAGGTTAATCATAACAGCATGCGATAAAAGCCTAGGTTTTGAAAGCGGCAGGTCAAGAATGGCCCGTATATGTTGCTCAAATTGAGAAACAGAACATGCTTCTATTGAGTAATGACCTGAGTTATGTGGTCTAGGGGAGATCTCGTTTACCCATACAGCTCCATCTTTTGTGACAAACATTTCTACTCCAAAAATACCTATTCCGTTCAAGCAACGGACAACCTTTTCAGCGACTAATTTTGCCTTCATCTGAAGCTGTTTTGATATTCTTGCTGGAGCTATAGTCGTTGCAAGAATACCATCATCATGAATGTTTTCCACCACAGGGAAGCTTTGGATTTCGCCCCTCTTATTCCTTCCAACCATGACAGATACTTCTTTTACAAAATATACAAATTTTTCTAGCATAATCGATCTGCTATGAAATGATTTAAATGCTGTCTCTATTTCTCCTTCACTTTTTATTAAAAAATTTCCCCTTCCATCATAGGAATCTTCACAGGCTTTTAGTACTGAAGGAAAACCGAATTTTTTAATGGCACGTGTCAACTCATTGGAGGATTCAATTATATGAAATTCTCCTGTCTCGATGGAGTTATCCTTCAAGAATTTTTTTTGCCTGTATTTGTTCTGAATTGTTCTCAAGTTCTGTGGAGATGGAAATACATTGTGAGTGTCTGATTGTAATTGGTCTAGCACAGAAGAATTTGCAAGCTCTATCTCGTAGGTGACAATATCTGTTTTTTTTCCGAGTTGTTTAATTGCAGTTTCATTTTTAAAATCAGCGGTTATTTGTTCATCCGCTATACTGGCCGCTGGACATTCTTTTTCAGGATCCAGAATTATTATACGAAGGGCCATACGCTTAGCCTCTAACGCGATCATTTTTCCAAGCTGTCCTCCTCCGATTATGCCTATAGTTATCCGATCCCGAAGACTTATTGAGTCGTTACTGCTGCTAGTTAGCATTGCCTGACTGGGTGTAGGCTAGCAACAACACTCTATTTGTTCTCTTCCCTTCTAATCGTTGATTTCAAAAATATTATGCTTTTTTGGAAAAGATAATTTTCTCATGATGACCTAGGCTTGGATCAATTGACTATTATTCGGCTTTTCTCTGTATATATATGATGGGAGCCAGCATAATCTATATTACTTCTCATTGTGTTGCGGATACTCCTCCGTCTACAGGTATAGAAGTTCCAGTGATCCATTGTGCTGCGTCTGAACACAAAAATGTTACTACTGCCGAAATATCATCGGGTTCCCCAATCCGTCGTAACGGAAAAGAGGACTCTAGAAACTTTTTTGCATTTTCATCTTGCAAATATGGCTCAATTATCGGACTTCTTATAGTAGATGGAACTATACAGTTTGCACGTATCCCGTACGGGCCGTATTCTACAGCCATACTTTTTGTGAACATTATCACTGCTGCCTTAGTTGCTCCGTAGACTGAGAAAGGAACATTTGGTATTGAGCGAATGCCCAAGGTTGAGGATATATTGATAAGGCTTCCTCCCTTTCTTTCTATCAGCAATGGCAACACGGCTTTCGTAGTCCTGAGTGTACCTATGAAGTTCGTATCAATGAGTGGATTCCATTGATCGTCTGTCATCAAGTGGAAAGGAGTAGGATCGTTGAGAACACCGGCATTATTTACCAGTATATCTATGCCGTCGAATTTAGAGATAATCTGTTCTATGCAGTTTAAGATTTCTGCTTCTTTAGTAATATCTGCCTTAACAGGAAGTATATTTTCTTTTGTTCCTATTTCCGAAGCCAATCTCGCAAGTTTGGATCTATCTCTTCCGATCATCGCAACTTTGCAAGCTTTCTTTATTAGACTTTTAGTTATCGATCTGCCTACCCCACCTGCAGCTCCTGTAACCAATGCAACCTTTCCCTCTAGCTCATGCATTAGAGTATGAGGGTTATTCGATCTTTTTAAACTACCTATTGGTATTCTTCGACATACAATTCTAAAGTATTACACGTGCAAAGTATGTATTCCGCCGAGATTGCCTAGGAACAAAG
>JBKPEX010000319.1:0-1841 GCA_046728625.1 Thermoproteota archaeon | reverse complement strand
ATGTCGTTCTTTACTTCCTTACGTGTACCCAATCCACCTGGTACAATAAGGAGATCAAGATCTGGACAGTTGTCAATAGATACATCAGCGCTCAAGCGTAGACCGCCGATGGTCAAGACCTGACCTGTTTTTTCGGCCACTAATATTACTCTGAACGGCCCTGAGGATGGTAATAACTCCTCCTTTCTAATGCGTTTTTCATCTAAATGTGTTACAGAAAATACTTCAAAAGGTCCTGCAACATCTAACAATTCCACTTTATCAAAGATTAAAATTCCAACTACTAATGGCAGATTGTTTTGGCTCATAACAAAAATCATCTTCTACGTAATAATTTATCTTTTGCAACTTGTCTACTTGCGGCACTTGTAAAAAAATATTTGTTGCAATACTCCTATGTTCTACATCAATACAAGCATTCGGCTAAAACATAGCTTTACCATTCTGCAAAGTCATTTAAGGCATGGAATGGAATGTTATACATGTGTAGTTTGGATTACGACAGCCTATTTAATATTCAGAAAAAAGAGGAGAATAAAAGGTACATCCCGCATGAATACGGACAAGAAAGATTTACAAAAGCTATGGAAGGTCCTGGTGGATATTTTTTAGAGCCTGGTGGCTACATAGTCGACAAACGAAACGCAGAAAATCAGGGCAAAAGTGTTGGTTGATCTTGAGGTCTATATAGTTACTAGGATTAATGGCTGGTATCAGCCCTATTTGTTAGATCGACCAAAGAAGGAACGAGAGGAAGTGTGGATCTATTACTTTAACATACTATTACTGCTCTGCTATTATATTATGCACAACCAACCATTACTATCTAATAATTTGACTTCTACTAATCCAAAGAGATCAACTGTACGCTTGTATTGGATCAATCTGAGTATTGAGGTATAAATTATAAAGATGTACAGATGAACCTTAAAACAATGTGAAATAATTAATGTGGCGTTTCCTTTACAGAATTATCTTTAACAGTATTTATGAATGTCTGTAATTTCCTCAAAGTCACTGGGTGAAGATGATGTTCAATACCTTCTGCATCTATGTTTGCAACATCTTTGTCAACACCAATCATTTTAAAAAATTCTGCCAATAAACCATGCTTATCACTGATATTCTTCGCAATGCTAATACCTTCTTCGGTAAGACTGATTCCTCGATACTTTTCGTAATGCAGGTACTTGCTTTCATACAACCGCTGTACCATCTTTGTTACACTTGGACAGCTTACATTCAGATACTCTGAAATCTCTATAGCGGTAGCATATCCTTTCTGTTGGATAAGCTCATATATGACTTCCAGATAGTCTTCCATTCTATCTGTATGTAGTTGCCCTCGTTCCACTCGTTTTTTACCATGTGCGTTACGAATATTTTTAAGACGGTTGTTATTGACATAGGCAGCAGGCTTCAACATCTTTAACCCTATAAACTGTCCCACACATTTATCTTTCTCTGTATGTTTGCGCCGTCTTTATGTTATATAGCAATAGGTATCTTATTGCATCTTTTTATGATGAAATTTAATCGGCGGCTAAATATTAGATATTGCTAATCTTATTAGACAAGGCTAACTTTTATATGAATCATTATCTTAGTTCTATTCGTTCATTTATGTTTAAAGCGAAGTACCTCTCTGGCAAGAAAGATTCTTTGCTCAGGCTTATTCTATACACAGGACCTGCCCTTATTGTAAGTATGGCATATATGGATCCTGGAAATTATGGGACCGATATTCAGGCAGGCGCTTCCCTTAACTATGGTCTACTTTGGGTTGTTTGGCTTTCAAGTGGTATGGCCATGTTACTTCAATATCTCTCCGGCAAGATTGG
>JBKPEX010000367.1:0-1070 GCA_046728625.1 Thermoproteota archaeon | reverse complement strand
TTTTGTTGATATAGAAAGTCAAGATCGAGATGTTTTCGCGCTCTATATAGGCAAATCTAGCCCTTCCCATAGACGAGTCAAATTTTGCCCTCATAGACTTTCGGAGAGCAGTTTGAGCCAAGTACAATTCCTCATTTGTCTGATCCACAATGGAATCTATACCTACTCGCATACCCCCAGCTATGAGTAATCCAGCGTCATCTAAGATGCCGGCATAACGTATATCGTCATGTAATGCAAATACTTTCTGGCATAATATTTCTGAATTCATTGAAAAGAGTGTAAGTAAATCTATTATTGAATGTTAAGCCTCTATATAGATTAGGATTAGATTCAGACTTTAGCTCCTACTCCTATTACTATCCTTCTATTTTGTTTTAATTTAATACGTTATTAAGATAGTAAAACCAAATAGTCATTACGTCATAGTAAGTCCACTATGGTTTTTATCATAGCTTGATAATATGATGTAAGCTAACAACAACATCAATGAATAATGAATGACCATAATGCAGAAATCGTAAGTTTACTTACTCCCATATTAGTCAGTTCAGTATATCGAATCACATCAATTAAACAAATAAGGAAGCAGCTACCGAAGGGCAGCCACGTTGACTATCCCTTTCATTGTAGTGGGATGATATTGACAATGGTATTCCAATATTCCGGTCATATTTGGCTTAAAGACTAATTCCCCAGATTTGCCAGGACGTATGTCTCCGCTTGTTGCAAGCTCCTTTCCATTGAAACCTATAACAAATTCATGTTTTGTATCTGTTGGATTTTGAATTTGAATTGTTTTATTGGAATTTACCACAAACTTCAGTGTGGGATTAATTGCATCGTTACTACTGTTTGACCATGTATATACTTCTTTTTTCTCCTTAACCGATAACTGAATCGTATTTATTGTAGATCCGTTTGATAGCGAAGAACTTTCTGTGCTAGACGGAGTTGTACTTGTTGTTGAAGACGGATTTTTTTTATCATTTGCGCTGTTCTCGTGATGGATTTTCTTTTTATTATATCCTTTGGCAGCAATAGCCATTTGTAGATGGTAGTCATACAAG
>JBKPEX010000135.1:0-3192 GCA_046728625.1 Thermoproteota archaeon | reverse complement strand
CTATTTATTCTTTAAAGGTTTTTGGAAATGGAACAGTAGTTTATAATGGAGAAAGATTTGTAAATATAACCGGACAAAAAATCTCTACTATCTCTCAGCAGAAAATAAGAGAATTAGTTGAAGAATTTTATAAAATAAATTACTTTAGACTAAATGACACATACAATAAAATAGTCAAAACAGATCAACCAACAGTTAATACTTCGATCAATATAACTGGAGTATACAAAAGCGTCTTTGATAATTATGGGTCAATAGCACCTCAAGGTCTACGCCTATTGGAAAATAAAATAGATGAAATCACTAATTCAAGTAAATGGATAGAACCATATATACACCCAGCAGGAGAACCAATACGCTCGTAGAAAACAGAATCTAGTACTACTGGTACTACTGCCATGACAATAACGTATTATAGAAAATTTAATTAATATTCACACTTGAAAAGTACTACTTTTATTTCTTGATATCTTGATTTAATCCCCATTTATCCCTTACTTTGTCTTCCAACTTTGAAAACATAACCCTATCAAATAATAACCCAATTGCAAATATTGTAATCATTGATGCAATTATTTGATCCATAAGCTGGAATTCTCTACCTACCAACAAGATATGACCCAAGCCCACCGATGCCGCTATCAGTATCTCTGCCCCTATCAATGCATGCCAGGCAAAAGACCATGCTTGTTTTATTCCAATAAGCAGAGAAGGAGTAGCTGCGGGAATCATTACATAGCGAAAAAGAGAAAAACTTTTCGCACCCATGTTTCTTGCTGCACGTATATATATAGGAGATATATTGGATATTCCGCTATATGTAGACATCATAACTGAGAATACTGAACTCATTATTACAACAAATAATATACCAAAATCATTCAATCCTATAAGCAATATTGCAAACGGTACCCATGCCACACTTGGAAATGATTGCAATCCTACAGCAAAGGAATTCATTGTCTTTCCAAAGCCTGGAAATTTTACCATCGCTAGGCCTATTGTTACTCCAATAATTATAGAGGTGGCGAATCCGACTACAAGGCGATACATGGTCATTGCTATGCTTATAATGAGTGTCAAGTTTTGAAGCAAGCTTGCAAAAGATTCTGCTACCATCACAGGAGATGGCATTGATACTTTCGGCCATATGTTTAGCATGAATACCAACTGCCATATTCCAATGAAGGTAGCTATAAACAAAGTTATATTAGCTAGGTATTCAAGGTCTATCTTCAACCTAGGTTTCCTTTGAGCCTGTTGTTGACTATATTGCTTTTGTGGGTGTTGTGGTTGTTGTTGTCGCCGTCGCCGAAACAAGTTCATAAAGTATCAATACTTGGCACTATGTTAAACAACTCACTTTTGCCACAACCAACTGGTCCTGCTATAGTTACAAGCTCTCCCTCCTTAACATCCAGATTAAGGCTGTCTAAAACAATAGGATTTGTTGAACTTCGACCGCTGTAGTTATTACTGCTACTTACAGAATATATTTTAGACATGTTTAGTAGTTTTAGCATTATATTTTGCAATCCTTCGTTCGCGGTAATGGCATTATATTTGACAACTATCGATATGAAACAATGTCTGCTATATAATTGACTTCAATATCTAACATACGAAGGAATTACGCAGATTTTTCTGTTTGTAATATATATATATCATCGTATTGTAACTTATTCACTAGTATGTTCTAACCTGATTAACTAATAAATAATCAACGGAAAAGAAAACAAAACAATATTGTATAATCACTATAGCCTGATGTCGTGGATCTTTTTTACCAATTTTCCAATAATATCTAAGACCTTGTGATCTAATCGTTGATATTATTTTTCCTTATCCTCAATACTTAGGGCAATGCTATTTTCGCCTAGCTCTATTATATCAAAGCCGATTTTAGCTGCTTCTCCAATAAATCTTTCAAAAACTCTGTAAAGGCGAATTCGCTTATATTCATCGCTGTGGATATAAGTACATTATGTTCATGATAGAATTCAATTTTTTTCTTTAGTATAGTATCAGGAACTAGTAGTGGAAAAGCACATAGATTTTGACTATATCTGTTAGAGGAGAAATGATCTTAAAGTTCTCCTTATCTATTCCTTGTAATTTATCTATAATGTAAGTTAAGCGCTCTTTCCTACGTTTCTCCTTGTCAACTCTTTTATCAAATCATCTAGCATACTTCATTGTTAAATATGCAATACGAAAACTTCATATATTGAAGTTATGACAAATGCAAGATCTGCTACTTGTGACGCGTTTATGTATATATCAATAAGTTTGTATGAATGTGGTAGGTAATAGTATCTTGACAGTTAATGTATCATATATAAACAACTGTTAATAGTGGTGAGATCGTGCTATTATGAATACAAAGATTAAATTCTTATTATCGGCTGTTATAATTATTGCAGTAATCATTAGCTCAAAAATTGGAAACGACGGCATTTCTCTTTTTCCTTCAACTACAACTACTAATAATATTGATTCGCAATCCAAAACTCTGAAAATAGGATATTTTCCTAATCTCAATCATGCACAAGCTGTAATAGGCTTACAACAGCAAGGTGACTTTCAAAAAATGCTGAATGCCAATAGTAATAATAATACTAATACCACTGTGGCTATCAAAATTGAACCCTATGTCTTTACCGCAGGACCATCTGCAATAGAAGCATTATATGCTGGCCAGATAGATGCATCATATGTTGGACCGAACCCAGCAATAAATGGTTATTTAGCCTCACACGGGCAGGAACTTAGAATCGTTTCAGGTGCTACAAGTGGTGGAGCATCATTTGTACTAAGAAATGATGCAAAAATAAATTCGGTCAAGGACCTAGGTGGTAAGAAATTTGCTTCCCCTCAGCTTGGTAATACTCAGGATGTAGCATTAAGAAAGTATTTGCAAGATAATGGATTTAAAACAATAGAAAATGGAGGTAATATAACTATAATACCCGTTCAACCAGCAGATATATTAACACTTTTCCTAAAAAAGGAAATTGATGGAGCATGGGTGCCAGAACCATGGGCTACCAGATTGGTCAAGGAAGCTAAGGGTAAGATATTTGTGGATGAAAGAAATCTATGGCCTCCAGCTGGAAAGTTTGTGACTGCAAACATAATTGTAAGAACTGATTATCTTAAGAATAATCCCGATGTAATAAAAAAATTATTAGC
>JBKPEX010000263.1:0-3855 GCA_046728625.1 Thermoproteota archaeon | reverse complement strand
ATTTGTTGTATTGTAGCTGAACAGCTCAAGGAATTTTCACATGCCTTTACCTGATCGTATTCAGCTGGAAATAGAAAAATAACAGCATCTCCTTCATATTTGAATACATATCCTCCATAACCTGAAACGGCAATGCTTGTTTCTTGAGCAAAAGCTTGTATCATAGAAGCAAATTTGTTGTCTGGTAAGGAAAGGCTCATCTGTGTAGAGTTATTGATATCTGCAATTCCAACTACTAGATTTGTTTTGCTGCTCACGTGTCTTCTTAAAAACTTTTTTGATTCTTCAGTGGACATATTAAGCTGAATACCATCAGTTAATGTTTTGGTAACCCGGGCTCGAATTTGCTCTAAAGGGCGAGAATTAGTTGAAGACATGCAGGTACAACGTGCTAACCTTTATCAATATTAACTTCGCTATCCGCATCTTAAATAACAAGCCGAGTGCAGACGGTCAGGCAATTAATAATTATAGATAAACATAATAATATTATGCATTATTCAAAGGTTCACAAAATACAAGTCGCTAGTTAGCGACGGTTTATTAAGTTAAGGATACACTTCGCATGCAAATTAGAGTTACTCTAATTGTAAATATTGAAAGGGACAAATCTTGATCTATAGTGACTTTATTACTCTACTTTTGTTTGGAAGTAACCAAAAATGGAACCAGAGTTGATAAAAACGAGAGTATTAAGATAACAGAAGAGAGATATGTGGAAACAAGTTATCAAGACAGGTAACCAAAATGTAACAGCCAGCAGACAGAACATACAAGTTTCCTTTTTTTTATCCCAATTGATCCTATTTCAGTCACGTAAAAAATGGGGTATAATTTTTGCACTTGCAACTGTGACAGGTTTTTTTTGCGCCACATACAACGACATTACTCTTCAAGAGTCTTTGAGGGATACACAACATAACGCGTTATTAGTATTAAAACTTGGATTATTACCAGCTGCATCGTTTATGATAATAGTTGGTATGTATATCCTAAATGATCTCTTTGATGCTGATATTGACCGAGCAAATGGAAAGAAACGACCTATACCTTTAGGACAAGTCTCAAAGAAACAGGCCTTTGCTTTCGTTATCTTATGTAATGTAGTTGGCATTTTAATTACTAGCTTGACATACAGCTCTCTGAGCATAGTGATTGCCTTGATAATAGTGGTGATTGGTTTAATGTATTCTCTTCCAAAAATTGCACTCAAAGATAGACTTGTCATCAAAACTCTGTCTATTGCAATAGCGCTGATGCTTTGCTTATTACTTGGTTCAACTGGCTTATATGGTCAGACGATTGGCAACATATCTGTTCACAAATTGGTCGTACCCTTATATGCTGCATCTCTACTCGGCATAATGATCTTTGTTACTTCTCCACTTAATGATTTAGGAGATATTGATGGTGACAAGGAAGCAGGGCGACGGACAATTCCTATAGCAATAGGAAAAAGAAAAACTGTAAAGCTATCTCTTCTTCTCTCCTATGGTATGTTAGCTATATCTTGGATTACCTACACGTTATTGCCTTCTTATTCTAACAACATGGGTATTACTACTCCCGTGTTGGTAAGCTTGATAATGATGCTGACAATAGCTAACCTTAGACAAATGCTAAAAAAATTGGATGATGTTGGCTTTATCCGTAGCTTCGTACAAGCAAAGTCCATGCCTTTCCATGTCTTACTCCAATTAGTATTAATTGCTGGAGCATTATTTTATTAAATATAGTGGAGCAAATTATTTTGTTAAAGGGGGGGCAGAACAACTCCTAATATCATTGCTGCTACCTCTACTATTCTTCGATGAGCGAGAGTGTATACTTCGACTGTATAATATAATATAGTATAAATAAAATATTAAAGAAAATATTAAAGATTCTTTACAATAATCTCTTTGAGCTGTTTATCTTCGATCAGTGTGTCAACCAGATTTCTGTGTTCTGATTTTGGCATATTGCTTTTGGTGGTCTTTAAGGCATCAATTGTTTTTAGTTTCCAGTATACCTCAACGCCATTTTCTATTAGGTGAAGAGAATTCTGTACAATTTCTCCTAATGTGGTTAAAAAGTAATGGCCATTTCTTTTCTCGATTAAACCGGATTGTGCCAATTTATACATTCCTGAGTAGTATTGCTTTCGAGTAAGCTTCGTCTTTATCTTTAATGTTCGGCTGTCAATTGTTTGTGTAGCAATAGTTTTGAAAATAAGATAAGAGCTCTCGGAGTATAAAGCATGAATTACTTCCAGAGTTGAAACCAATTATCGTCTCTTCCTGATATGGATCTTGTATAGATAAGAATCTTTGCTAACCGGTCGTGGAAAAATATTTTCATAATTTCCCAAATAAGAGCAAATATTACCGTTCATAACTAATATTCGCTAGTAATTGTGCTGGTTTAGCATCATGTACAAGTAATTTAAAGTAGTTTATAAATCGCTGTGCCAAATAAGGGTCATTATAGGCAGCGATGCCTACAGTAAATTGCTCTGGGTCATTGAAGTTTACTGATTCATAAACTACGTGTTGACCATCAACTACCAAAAAACTAACAGGTATGTCTTTCTTTTTCAATTCAAAACGGGCTGACCTTAACATCTTCTTGACTGATTGAAGCGTTTCATTGTTAGGTGGAGTTCTTAAGATGGCATTAATTCTATTTTCAAAACTTATCCCATCGGGATTACCATCTAATATATGTAAATTGATGCCTTCATTAAATTTTTCAATCATTCTAGCAGAAACCGAGGGATCGTGATACCGAGATGCAAAGAAAATCTCTCTCTGTGCATTATATAGAAGTTTAATTACTTCTATAACTAAACCGTTGAAATCCTTGATGATATTAAAACTTGATAGATGCGTTAGGTTGACAAGGTTCTTCAACTCACAACCTTGAATGAGATGGTTTATAATAGAATCCTTTTGATCTAATGGAAAATCTTCTTGAGCTCTGAGTACATCTACCGTCTTTAAAGGCCAGTAGTTTTCTAGGATATCCTCTAGCACCTTGAGCTGGCTATTATATATTAGAGAACCAAACGTTGTCGTTTTATAGAAAGAGCTTCTATGCTTCTCTATCATGCCTGCCTCACAAAGTCGTCTGAGTTTGGTATAGAACTGTTTCTTACTCATGCTAAACCCCAAATCATTGGAGGAGAACTTTAGTCCAACACAAGCTTCCTTAAGCATTTTCACTGTTGCTTTGTCAGAGAGGATCTCATAGACTTGTTGTGTTGTTAATGGAGGATGCATTTGTCAGTCTATATGGCTAATTATATGTACAATCTATTTAAAAGTTCCCAGATCCGGGGATCCTCATCAGCGATTTGCAAATCTTTCTTCAGAAGAGTATACCAAAGAGCAAATATCCATACAAAACTACCATGCTCACTGCATGTTCTCAATTCAAAAATCGAATATCAAGAAACCTCATGAATGACATAGATTGCAATGTATTGATCTTCAATAGTACATAATTATCGTTATTCTTTTTTATTTCTTTTAGAAAAATCTTGTTTTGTTTTTTGGGACCCTGTATACTATGTTAAGTGTAATCTTGTTGACTAGAAATTAATCATGTTGAATGTACTCTGTAGCTTGTTCAATCGGTAATGCTGGCTTATCTTCCTTTTCAGTATTTCGAATCTGAACCATCTCTAGGACAAACTTTTCTAGCAGTATGGTTCCATAAAAATCGGGATTGAGTCTGTACATATGTGTTTTTCCGATTTTTCTACTGTGATAGATAAGCTGATTTCTTTCAAGACTTGGAATTTCTCTGAAAACTGTTCTAAAAGATAATCCCGTTTTCTCAGCTATTTCCGCAGGAGAGTAGTCGAATTCCTTG
>JBKPEX010000257.1:0-2699 GCA_046728625.1 Thermoproteota archaeon | reverse complement strand
TCCATAGCCATTATAAAATATAAGTGGAGTTATCGTTCCATAAGTGTAGAAAGCCGCTGGTCTTTACTGCACATTTCTGCTTTTAACATTTTTTGTGCATTTGGCAAATGTTCACAAACTGGAATATTTTATCACTATAATATATGCAGGTATACTGTAAACTCACACATTAGATTTCTATTCGAATTCTGATCACGGATACTATTGCGATGGTGGAGGCTTCTGAAATGAATCGTTAGCACCATCGGTCGTAGATCGAAATTTTCCATCGTCTCCAGTTCTCTTCTTTCCCACTTTACTAAGAATTAATATTCCTATAATAATTGCTATAATAATATAATTTACTGGAGGACTTATGGCTTTGGTGATTAATCCTGCCTGAGGAATCACATAAACCACTCTGCCGATATAATCATTTCTTATTATAGGATAGTCGGTTCCTGGAATAGAACCTGCGTTGGCGTCACCTTTCGTTCTTATTATTCTATCTCCCTGTGGATCTATAAAAATCTCGGCGACTCGGTGTACTATAACTCTGTCTCCTCCCTCAGGCCTGTGAAAAACTATAATGTCGCCAACTTTGAGAGTATCGAATGAATGACCATCCCTTACTACCAGTATATCATTGACATTAAGTACAGGTACCATACTCCCACTAGAAACTATATAAAAAGGATTACCGGTATCAAAAACAAGCCTAATGCCCAGCCACACAATCGCAACTCCAATGACTACTATTACAATGTCTTTGATGGCACTTGGGACCTTTGATTCCTTTTTGTTAAGCAAATTTATGTTCTAAACGATTTTTTGGTAAGATAAACGTTTAGTTTCATTATATTAACAGGACTGCTTTGTCTTTCTTAACAAAATTGTTGGAAGACAAATTTATTCATCGCATCTACGGATCATAGCATCATCCTAAACTTCAAGGAATTGCTTAATATGATATGATTAATTTGGTATGCATAGGTACCCATTATTATCTAAAATGATGTTGTAACGGCGGCGTCTGTTATCATTTATCACTTATCCCTCATAAATTCCACTTTGAAGCTTGTCTCTAAGCGATGATCCACAGGCTACCATGTAGATATCATAAGATAAGCATTCAAGTCTGTTCCAATCATATGCTAGACAGTTAGGTATCATAAAGCAGTAAATTTAGTTCGTCCGTTATCGGATCGTGGTTGCAATGCCTAAAAACGAATGCCATTAATATCCTGGATACTATTTTAGGCTAGCAGTGGGTTGTATCTCTCTTACACTTAAATTTTTAAAGTCCCATACAAAGTTATCTGACCTGAATGTAACATAGCGTCCGGCGTTTGATAAAACATAATCTTTTTGTTTTCCGCAATCAGCACTATAAAATTCATTATCTGGACTTGTAGCATACCAGCCACCAGCATCAGTTAAATTTGCAACCTGAATCCAATAATTTGTATCTGTATTGTCTATGTATGATTCCATCTTTACTGCGCTACCATTATGTATATTGTATATGATCGCCTTCCAACCTATCCATCTTCCAAAGATTGAATCAGTAATAACTTTAGGATTGGCCTGGTCGTCAGTGTAACCTCCAGTATGCCATATTTCTTTTTTCCAACGTACGCTGCCATCAAGTTGTAGTCCACCGTGTAACGCAGTACCTTCACAAGGAACAGAGCTACTATGACGTCCGCCTCTCGCGTACCAGTCTAGGTCAGTATTATTATTATCTTCAACGTTACCATTAACAGCAGTATTATTCCTAGGGATTATAGAAATAACTTTGATATAACCCGTAATCTCGACATTCTTCCAGGGCTCTGCTCCAAGAGGAGTGTCAACCGTCATTCTAGTATCACTATCTGATGCACGCCATGAGCCATCAGTCTGTTTGGTTATATTGTGCTTAGACGTGACTGAAAATAGACCGTCGCCTTTAGGATTATTCATATCAATAAACCATTCCCTCCCTCCTTGCTTTGTAGAATAAATCTTCTTTATGCCGAATCTGTCAATCGAATTATTTGTTCCATTAATTGGGGTTTGAGCAGCAGTTAGATGCTGTATAGAAATCAAAATCAGAGGATAAATTAAAAATATGCTTAATATTACTGCTCCACAAAATGAGGCAGGGTTTAGTATTCGACTATTCAAAGCACATTCTCTTATTAATATTCAACTGGTATGTATTTTGGAAGATAGATAGAGAATAATATAGCATTATATGTTTTAGAACAATCAATGGTTATTTGCACATAATATAATTATAGTATCTGTTTAATAGATGTACCTCTTAGATGCACATGTTATGGAATATCCTTTTTTGTTTTAATTTACCACGTATAGTAGAATTTAGATTTCACATATACAACTGCAAAGCAGTTGATTAATAATTTTTTTGTCAAGTGTCGCTGGTGTAATAATTATTTATAAGAGACGCGTAGATTAAAGATGTAAAGGCTACTTGGTAAGAAGGTATTCATATGGTCGTTAAAGTTAATTTAGGGCATATTTCAGAAACCTTGAAGGATATTGTCATCAGCAATATCGAGGATATAACAGATCATCGCGCATTGCCTAATAGCTCGAAACATAATAACGTCGTGGAAGGAAATACTCTGATCTTTATCAATGAAAACACAATTGAAAAAATAAAGGAAATTTTACTAGCTATCCTTACTAGGCATAGCCTTAGCGAATATATA
>JBKPEX010000364.1:0-1793 GCA_046728625.1 Thermoproteota archaeon | reverse complement strand
CTCAAATACTAATTTACATGGCTCAGAAGAAGCAACTAAAGACTATGGAAGTTATAATGCACGCTATAAGGCTACGGATTATCGCATGGAATGGTGCATCATCAAGACTGGAGCTCACCTAGGAATCCATATTGATCAGAGTCAGCGGATAGCGAAAAATTTTTGACCTTAAATGTCTGCAATTTATCGGTGATAGCTATTCCAAAGGCTGCCTCTGAATGCGATGTAATATTCACTGGCTCCGACATAGCCTGACCTATTGAAATTACGTTTCCATTTTTGTCATACATTGTGGCGATAACAAGCGTGTTAGTAGCAGGCCCAGATCCTTTATTTGAAACTATTCCGTTCACGTAATAAAAACCTAATATGTCGATTCTCGAGTTATATGATTCAATATGCAAGGCTTTAGGCTTGAGTGCTGTATCCATTCCAGTTGCAGACAATGTGTAGCTGCGTATGAGATCAACTGTTTTGAAGTCATAGTACAATATTTCAAAGGGCGTAATTTCACCTGGATTGAGTGTACGTATATCAGTTGATCTCTTGAATTTGTTTAGTAGGGTATGATGGCTATCGTAGAAAGACGCTTGTACGATTATATCAGTGATAGGCTTGTTTGAAATATTTTTTATTTCGCCAAACACATGCGCAAGTTTACTTTGATCCACAGAAAATGATTTTTTTTGAAAGATAAAATTTTGCTCCGCTGATGACGATGCAGTCCAAGGACTCATAGCTGAAATAGAAAACAAAATTAATACAGTACCAAAAAGCCTATTAAACATCATAACAGTGAGGGCCAAAATGTATATATAAAATTATACAACAAATAGCAAAGACAATCAACCAATTGAGTCAGAATAGATTTGGCACATTTCCGAATTAATTCTATATCACCAGGATTTTTATTGATAAATAAATTTAGCTAGATGCTCCTTGAAAAGAATTAAAGGAGCCAGATTCATATCTCAACGCATCTGATAAGAGTTCGGTAGATTTTTCATCTTCAATACGGCTTCCTGTAACTAAATAATTACGAAAGTGCTTGTAGCTCAATATCTCTGAATTATAGGATTTCAAAATAAGATCAAGAGCCTGACTGTATTTCTGAGGTGGATGCAACGCTTGAGCTTCTTTTACTATTTTTTCAAATTTCGGAATGTAATCATCTGTGATAGAGACCATCGTATGATTATCATATTGCTTTGCCTTCCATTTGGCTATTTCAGCGTGGTATTGTTCAGTAACTATACGCGAATCTTTGATGAGGTTTTCATAAGCGTCTACGAAACTCTGTGCCTTCGCGCTTTCTAATTGAAGAAAAACCATAAAAATAACTATTGCTATGATAGCTGCAATTCCGGAAATAATGAAAACCTGCCGAATTTTTCTATACTTCATTTCTTGATGAATAACAATAATAGACTAGATAAATACTCTATCGATAATTTGATTTGCATCTTAAGTTATTTGATCCAACATACCATCGATCAGATTATCTAGCCGATTCAATAAGAATTAGTCAGATCCTGACGTATGCATTTTATGGCTATCGTTTATTGATGCTTTAATGTGTAAATGTAGATGGATTCATTTAGCATGGATAGAATATGAATGACTCCTAGCTTATGCATTACACATTAAATTAATATCTATTTTGGATAGCTCATCTTAATAACAAAACGAAAGAATCTTTATTGCTCTTTCAATAACTCTTGGTGTTGTTATGGCATTCATAAACAAATCAGGTAAAACACGCCGAGATCTATTTCTCTCTATGATCGGCCTGT
>JBKPEX010000162.1:0-3369 GCA_046728625.1 Thermoproteota archaeon | reverse complement strand
GTTTGTTTTGTTGTTATTTTTGGATTCATTTTTGTTAATTTTTTATTCTTTGTTTTTGATATAAGCATGGACACAAATTTCATCCCCGAATTTCACTTGTGAAAATCGTCTATCTGTTTTAATATAGCCGGCAATATCAATATAAATAATCTTTCAGTGCTGAAGGAGTAGAGAACAATAATTAATTGATACAAACTCAATATTACCATCTTATTGATGCAATCATCTATTTTTTAGGGGCAATAATTCCAGTATACTTTATTCTTAAATCAAAAGGTATAGATAGGAAATATTCTTATCTAAAAACTTTATCGGCAGTTCTTGCTAGTTTTGTCTTAATCCAAGGTTTTTATCATATTGCTGGAGGTCTACAATTTACATTATTAGCAAAGGGCATATTGGAACCATTTTCATTAACAATATTACTTTTCTTTGCAATAATCTATTTTATCTACGCTTTAAAGTTCACAAAAAGGAGCCTGCCGCATGTTCGAAACTAGTATTGTAAGTAACAACAATATCGCTCAATTAGCTACAGGCGATTATAGTTTGATAACCCTTATCATATCTTTATCAATATTTTCTTTTCTTGTCATAAGATCGAGGAGTAGTATCAAGACATTTCAATCACAGATGCTATTATTTATCGTACTCTATCTTGTAGGTGAAATAATAGAAAATATCAATTTCAATAAATCTTTGCCTCTCTCTGACCTTGGATCGCAGATACATGTTGCAGCAACTGTATTTTTAATAGTTTCATTCTGGTCTAGGTATTACTATTCAGAAAGACATGACATCCAGATGATAGATAATGAACAGTACGATGACGACGGCAGAGACAAAGTACCAAAAGATAGCAGCGATGTGAATAAATGATTCTACAAGGATGGAATGAGGAAAATTTACTCTAATGAGAAAAACCTTTCCATTGTCTTTATTTTGGGATTGAGATTCTGTTCGGCTTCTATAACCATTTCATTTTTTCCATATTTTACATTGATTGAAGATAATACACTTCGAAATAAACTAAATTTCTTTCCTTCTGGAGTAATTATGATCTTATCTATTACTACCAGTCTTTCAGCAAGTAACCATTTGGTCTTTCTATATGCATTTGTATAAGGAATACCCTTCTCAGTTATAATCTCCCTAACAGATTTTGCTTGATCACTGGTAGACTCTAAAATCTTAACCATTTCTTCATCGGCCAAAGCGGTTAAGACTGCCTTCTTAACCCTCTGGCTTGTTATTATCATTTTGATTGTTTATTTCCTCAATAATTCTAAGTCGTTATCACCCATAGGATATATGATTGTTCTATTTATCAATAGCTTTAGACAATTCAGGATGATATAATCTTCTGAATTAGCATAAAGTTAGAATTATCAGATTCATCGCCATTTTCTATCGAACCCAGAACTTACAATTGCTCTCTTTCTGTAATTTGCACTTGCTGTATAAGAACCCACATGCTTAGCAGGCTCGGTGGACCAGATGACTACATCTTTGCTAGAAGTGCATTTCTTTCTTAAATGTGCTTAAAACTGAGGCTTTAAAGGTTTATTTCTAACTATAAAATTAGCTTAGAAATTGATATGTAAATTCTTAGTATGGGCAGGGTCTCCCTAGTGGATTATTGTTGGTACAAAGCATCTAAATTAGAATAGCCGCGTCATTATTTTATGCTACACAGAGGAGATTTAACGTTTAACGCAAAGCAGATCCTGTTTATGAGGGTGAGTTTTTTTTGCATAGTGTGAATAGTTCAATGATACAATTGAATAATTTAAAATCGTAGCAAAAACTCGCCATACCGAACAAGGAATTAAAAATTTGGAGACCAAGAAGAGATGCCAAATGAAAACGCATTATCAATATTATTGCCCATAGTGGAAATACGCTTGTATCCATGGAATACTTTAATTTTTTCTTTCTTCCCAGCCTAATTACGTCAGCGTAGCATTTTAATATAATGATTACTACTATATTCGATATAAAATGAAGCCAATAGAAACCATATTTTGGTTAGGTACAGCTGGTGTGCTATATATGGCTGCCAATAGCATAGTAAAAAATGTAGCGAAAGATGTGGTAAAGGATGTCTTCAAAGAAACAGGTAAGCATAGTGACCATAGTCGGAGCGTTTGGTGGTAATAGATAATTAATTCCTAAGTCTTCCCTAAGAATCTGTGCAGCACCTAAGTCATCATCCTTTGTAATCCGTCTGTTTTCATATGCTTTGGTTTATTGATATTTCCCAAAGTCTCTATATCGAATTGTTCTCTGATCGAATGCGAGTTTGCATTTAGACTTCACCAAATCTGTTGCGCTAGGATGACGTACTGGTAGTATTATTTGTCGAGCATGCCATGTAAATGTGCTACTGCATTTTCAATATCAGTATGTTTATACTGTCCAGCTCTAGTTTCGGCCGCAAGTAAACCGCAGCGATGCACCTTCTGAAAATCACCATAAGGAAATTTATAATGTCCTTTATTGTTTTCATCTTGTTCATCTTCTATACCTAGATACCACTTACCATATTCAGAAATACCATTTTCCTCAACGAACTTGTTTTCTTTTTCAGTGGATGGTTGGTGCTCGCTCCACTTGTCTTTTTCGTCTTTTATGTATTTTCCATTTGATATTAGATTTCTAGCATGTTCAAAAGCTCTTTTATTCAGCTTTGTTGCCATAATCTTTCTTTAATCTCATCATAAAAAAGCTAATCGTTTTTAATAATTTTAGAATCTAATGGATATACATCGGTTCTGTTTCTCATTGAGATTCAAACATTATTGTGATATATTTTGACGTGGCGAAATCTCTTATTATTTAATAAAGAGATATAAGACTAATCTTTATAGATCCAAATTAACTTCTTTAAGCTTGAAGTAGAAGAATCAACGCAGTGTATAAATGAATTTAACGGATTATAGGCAGGCTTGTTAAGAACAAGAACAATTGCCTTGTTGTTGTACTATGGTATTTATTTACCTTCTTGGTTGCGCCTATCTGGGTTCTGCCATGTTCTACTGTGATTGTTAAGTAACCCTTGTTTCTGATTTTTAGTAAGCCGCTCAAAGTCTGTTATATTATAGTAGCAAAATATTTTCATTTTATCATTGATTATTGAAGATGATAATGACAAAAATAATCCTGCTTCATGTTTAATTAGGTCATCTATTCTATTGTGACTAAAGAACAAGCCCTTATCAGAAAATACAGTTAGTCCGCTTTTGCCTAGTTTATTCGAGCGTTGGAGTAGCATTTTTATCATTATCATTAGGTCTACTAATTCATTTGTTAAACTGAAGTACCCCTTCTTTGCCTCTACAATTACAAGTGAACCTTCCAGCTTATACC
>JBKPEX010000282.1:0-1348 GCA_046728625.1 Thermoproteota archaeon | reverse complement strand
TAACATGGTGCTCTTCATAATGTATCCTGGAGTTCTAACCAGTATAGTCTACTTCATAGGACGAGACATCTATGCTGCTGTAGTATTTCATAACTTTCAAGCATTACTTGGTGTTATGAATAATGTAAAAATTGAATCGTTATTACATCTTGCGTATCCTGTTATTATAATTGCAATAGCATCAATAGCAATACTAGTCATTTCAGATTTGTTAGTAATTAGAAAAACAAAGCGTGATGTTGACTCTACTCCTATGCCTACTACAAGTTAGAAAATGCAATGAAATTTAGGTAGAGAGGAGTGTATTAAACCAAAGGGTATTAATCAAGTAATCAAATCATATTAGTGTAACCGAATAAACAAAAAGTAATTGAGAAACTTCGTCATGTGGTTTTTGTAGTGTTATGTGTGTTATGCTTTTCTCTTGTATGTTCATCTAGATCTACTAGCGAATTAAATATCATACCGCATATAGTGCACCTATAGCCCCCGGTATCTTGTGCTGACATTTATTATGCTGGCTATAATAATTCCCAAGCTGCTATTTAGAACTTTCAGTATTAAACAAAAAAAGATGCATTACTACAATAGATTATGATCTGATGCTAAGTTATAACTGGGAAAGCACGTACCTACCAACAATATGTAAATACTATAACAGATATACATGCTGTTTTGAAATGTACGTTAACATCCGTTAGGTACGTTGTTCGCTTTGTTACATTTAATGACTGTGCATTTATTTGTTCTACTGCTTGTGTTAATACAGCACTGAAAGCAGTTATTATCGTTACAATCAATACAGAAACAATAGCAAACATAACTGGTATAGTTGTCAGTTTGTTATTTTTGCGGTTATTATTGTTACTCAAGGCTTGTGCAACAAAAAATAATAACGGCTTATTTTATACTTTTGGAATGCATATCTATATGGCAATTTCAACCATTAATTCCTCATAACGACCAGGTTAAGTAACTAAGAGGCTTTTTCGTGGAATGAAAAGAGTGAGTTTGTTAGCTCTTTGTCTCCTGATTTCTATAAGTTGGTATGTATTTAGGCTTTTCTTCTTTTTATGCTGCTGCTGCCGCCGCCGCGGAAGCCTCATCCAATCTAGTCCTTTAGATACCTTATGTTCTTGGATATATCGTAGTCTTTTTCTTCAGCGTCCTTTAACTTAACTACTATTGAGTCGCTTACTCTGTTAAATATTCTCTGCCTCTTGTCATTGGTGAATATCCATCCTAACAACACATCTATTGGAAGCAAGAATGCTTTACCGAGGCTTTCTATGGCAGCTATTTTTAGATCAATACTCTTACCGTCCAGATCAGTTGTCCTTAAGTGCAA
>JBKPEX010000400.1:0-3538 GCA_046728625.1 Thermoproteota archaeon | reverse complement strand
ATATTATTCATTGTTACTAATACTGGGTTATCAATCTGCTACAACAGCTTATATCACTTTGGTCATTTATGCGATATTAGCTATGCGAATTACTGTACGAATTCTTATTAGTACTACAGCAACACAAGTAAGTCGTGACAGGACTAAACAACTGACATCGCAATAGAATATTTAGTAGATTTATAGACGGAAAAAATGTATTATGTTATTGGATTATGATGCTTGATATCGTAACGCAGTTGTGTATTCCATTAACAGTTATGGCATTAACCAATTGGGAAAAATCTAGCTAACTTATTTATTCAGAATCATGATGTAACTGTTATATTTCTTACTTTAAGTATTTCTATGTATTATTCACCAACAAAATACCAGTTACCAATTTATTTCGTTGTTCTAAATACTATTTTAGTAGTCAATTAAAGTATTATTCCTGAGTTCAGTCATATAAAATGGAAACCTTATATGATATGCAGTAATCTTGGTTGTTATGATAAAGTTATTTACAATTGTGATATCTGCTATTGTCTCCCTTATAGTCATTCATATAACCTCTACTGATTTCTTCGCAAATCATTTTGCAATGGCTCAACGGAGTGATATTCAGGGCACTAATGCTAATATGACTTCCGCCATGGTTGAATTAGCTAGACTCCATTTGAGTGATGCTGACAAGGCCTTAAAGAGCGGTAATACCACAAAAGCAAGCGAACAGTTAACTCTGGCCCAATTGCAAATATCTATGATGGATATGAAAACTATGATGAGGTTAAATCAGACGCAGGCAATGGCATTTATGAAAGGCATGACTGCGGCGGGTGGAATGATAAACCCCAAAGATATTAGGATGGTTCCGGATAATTGCATCATTCTTAACGGAGGAGTGTTAGAATGTCGTGATCCGCTTACTCAAAGTATCTCATTATCTAAATAATTATGAGGATACAAATGAACTATGGCTGCAATTAGGTCGTATGATAAAATTAGTGCATCCCACACTATGTAGTATAATATACACATACTATAATATGGGGGATAATAAACGACATCATTCGTATACACATCTAATACCAGCTATTGCTAATTAATAATCTAGTGGAGATTTTTTCTGTCCAAACTAATAAGGATCCGTTTTGTTCTAAATAATAAAAATTATTTTAACAGATCGAATTTTCGAATACGTCTATATTTGTCTGTGCATCGTCCCATCCATCTTCATAACCTTCTTTATAGTCTTTACTATACTGCGAATTAGTACTATTAACGCTCTGGTTTTTCCCATGACCAGAGCGGAAGTCATCGTGGGCAGCTACATAACCATTAAAATAGGCTGAACTTTTGTTCGGGTCACCACACAGAGCGGCATAACTTTTTACCGGAGCCATGGTAAAAAGGATAAAAGCTAGGGTTCCAACCATCAGCATGACTATGACTGCTGAGATAATGACGGCTATCGCCTTTGTATGCATGCACATTACTGCTCACAATCAAAAGATAAAGATATCGTCTATGAAATATTGGAAAAGCAGCATTATTGTACTCTCTAGACTCGATGAGGCTAGATTATCGCTGGCAATACCCATACGATCGTCAACTCTCTTCTTTATCTTACTCAAGTTCATCAATTAGAGTATATGAACAGTTCATTGTTCTTTTCGGATAACAAATAGATAGATAGATAGAACTACCTGCCATCCGATTTTTCTTTATATAATTAGGAAGACTGATTGAAATAACTCCGCTTACTTCTATATACTAACTTTTATCATAGATTGACTCACAATGGTCCAGGAGATGTGGGCAATAAGAAACCTACAATGGCAGCAATTATCCATATAATCACTGCGACTATTATCGATTTTATCCAACCCATCTGGTATAACCATCTTAGTGAAAGTAACCAAGCTATGCCTCCCAGAATTGCTGCTAGCACCCCATGCCCTAAGGCAAAGTATGAGACTGCGTAAATTACTGCTCCAATTATGGCAGCTATAAATGCAGTTTTTATTCCTTCCTTCTCTCCAAATAATTTTGTAACAATAAATATCACAATAGTAGAAATTATTAGGCCAATTACAAAGCTAATGGCGGTCCAAGCTGAAACTAGTACCATATGAACAATAAACCTGTTAGTGTAAGTGCAGACTACTTTATATCGAATTATAAAGAAACTTATCTATGTTTGAATTGGAATATACTTCCTAAATAAAATACAGACACAAACCTCTCCACGTTCCCTCTGTTCTAGACAAGAAATTGTAGACACTCTCCGATCTATCTAAACATCATATTTATCCATGTTTTTGAAATCATCTTAGGCAAGCATTGTAATTTTCGTTACATGTCGCTCGTAAACGTAGGTACGAAATGAAAAATATTAATATCCATCCATCTTTTGAGTAAATGAATTTTTGGTTGCCTACTCTACAGATAGTAAAAAAGATCACGCGATTAAAAAATTTCTAATAGAACTTCATAGATATTACCTAAAAAACAATGAATATGACGAAGGAGACATCATCTTTCACAGAATTAACTATAGGCTTATGGATACTTTTGAATTGCCAAAAACAGATGCAATAGAATTTCATAAGACATATCACAAAAATAGTCCAAGGAGGATATCAGAAGGTTATTGCGATAATTGTAAGAAAATCAGCACAATTATACCTATACTCTATGGTTTTTCAGTTCAAGACTCAGAAAAAATCACGTCAGCAGAAATTGATGGAAGGCTGATCATTGGAGACATGGAGGACATCAGAGAAGGAACTAATTTAGCAATGTTTGGCTGCAAGAGCTGCAGAAATCCCCTTCCGAAATACGGGACCATATAATCTGTCTTTATAAGAATTCTCTAGAGATTAAGATTAGATAATAAAATAAGGAGATATAATCACATGGGACTGAAAGACTCAGATCCCCACCTAATTAACACTAGAACTAATAGGAGCAGAGTAAAGATGATTGTTAATTCTAGAGTGGAGGTTGCTAAAGTACACAACATTTTAAACAGATAATAATATAATCGTCAGGCTATTTAGGGACTGGAAACTGAAAACAAAATAGATTAAAGATGTTCTAAGTATTATCCATTTAACAGCAGTGGACTTGCAAGAATCCAGCCGTAATGAGTAGAGTCATGCACATATCTGACTTCCCTAATATTTGGTTTTAATTTTTTTTGTTTTAAAGCAAGTACAAACTCGATTTGAAGTTTTAATCCGATTTTCTTCGCCTCTTTTCTTATTGATTCTTCTCTTCCGTCTCCATTGGATCGTGGAAGCAAAATACGACAGCTGAAATTGTCTTTTCCGTTCTGCGTATCGAGCATATATAATTCAACCATCCGATTTACTGCGATATTGATATCAAAAATGTCTCTGACCTCGATGGTTTCCTGTACAGGAAAATTAATGTATTTATAGGGAAGAGCATTCTCCGATGTCATCCTTATAAGAACCAGTAATCGGTGCATACTATTTATTATTTATAGTAGTTTCACCAGTGAAGAATCAAAAACGTCTGATAACGCTTC
>JBKPEX010000211.1:0-2206 GCA_046728625.1 Thermoproteota archaeon | reverse complement strand
GGGCTCGGAGATGTGTATAAGAGACAGGGGTAAAAAACGGCTTCTCCACACAATAATCATCTCGTCAAAATAATTAAAATGGATTGTTTATGATAGAGTACGGTAAAAGAAATGTTGTCTATTTAATGTGTTTTTTGGAAGTTTTTCAATGGAAACGCTACAGAGAAAGAAACTATGTAGCGTAACAGTTTTCTAAGGCTTCCTTAAATAACTACTCTATATTGGTACCTCATTTTGGCTTATTTAAAAAGAAAAAAGCCGACGAGTCAAGCATAAAACGTATCGATAACGAGAACAATATTTCACAGTTGAATTCTAATAAAAACGTTTTAACATTATCCGTGCATGACGCCTTATCAACATTACAGGATATTGAATTAAAAAAGGAAGAAAAGTTACTACAAAAGCTCTCTCCTATCAGGCAATCTGTAGAAAAGTCCATGCACTCGATTCGCAGTTTAGCTGATAATCTGGAACAACAAGAGATAAAACTAGAAGAAGATAGGTTCAAATCAATTGTAGAAAATTCAAGAAAAACTGTCTTATTATCAATAAGAAGAGAAGCCTCCACAAATATCCCACCTCTGGGATCAATTCAAGACGCACGAAAATTCGCAGAAAGGTTAGCCTCTTTAGTAGACCGATTCGGTGAGGTTAGTGGATCTCACAGCAGAGTATTCAATGTGTTCATAAAGAAGTATGCTGGCAAATTGAAAGACGAGTTTGAGACGCTATCTTCTCTACTCAAAAAGACCAAGTCCTTGATAGAAGAATTCGAAACTGAGGTCGGCCCAATAACTAGTTGTAAAAATTTAATGAATACGCTAATTCAAGGACAAGAGACCATCAAATCGACTCAGCTTACTATCGATGAAATTACCAATAATGAAGTATCCAAATTGCAATACAGTATCGTGGAATTACGAAATCAATTAAGTATAATTGAGAACTCTATCGAATTTGAAAAAGCTTCTTTAGATACGACGCAGATTAGTTCGCTAAAGCAGGAGGAAGAAGAGTTTCGTACTCAAACTCTTGAGCTTTTTAGCCATCTTTCTAGAGCCATCACAAAATATTCATACGGCCTAACAAAGGAGACCTTATCTAGACTGCAGCGCATGTCTAATGAACCTTGGACAGTTTTTGTTGAAGATGATATACAACCCTACCGTTCCTTGCTCATAGAAATAAAAAAGTCGCTCTCGACAAGTAAAATATCGCTAAAGGATTCAGACAAGACAATACGTTACATCGAGATCATTTTAAATAAATTACCAGAATTTGAGCATACTGCTAAAAAACGACAGCAAAAATTAAAGGCGCTGCTATCGGAACAAAACAACAAACACCATCCCGTTAATCGAGCAAAAGACCTAAGACATAAAATAGAACATTGTAATGAGGAAATACAACAAAATCTTCAGCTGGTAAATAAATTAAGAGCAGAAACCAATGAAAAAAATGTGGAGATAAATAATTTAAAAAAGCAATCCGAAGATATGCTGGTTAGGATTACCGGAAAAGGTTATACTCTAAAGTTGTAATCCCAATCTTGTGGATAGACACATTTTATCCTATTCAGTGTAGGGCAGAGATAAAATCGATATCTCTATTGACTTTCTTATGTATCGCTATCACAATACACGTTAAATGGATCTAAAGAAAATCTAGTATTTAATTCAATTAATAATAGATCATATACTTGTATTGCATCATCTATTTGGTCTGTGCCCAGTTGTCAGTACCGAACCTAAAATTATTATATGCTGGTGAAAATAGAGGTACGTCATTACGATCTAATGACCTTGTGTCTAGTCAAAGGAAAAATACAATATGTACTTTAGATTTAGTCTTACTAGCAACATCGGCTCAAGTTACGGAGATTAATCTTGCCTACACCAATTTATTCAGCTAGGTGTCTGTGTTTAGGTATTATATCATTAACCAGACAGTATCAATCTGCACCATAAACAGAATACTTTCATCTTAATTATAATTATCGCCAAAATACTGAAAATACTCCTAATCCAGCTATTGCCAATCCACCATATGAGAGAAATGCTATGCCCAAAATGGCTCCGCCTATCGTTATGCCTATTCCACTAAGAATCATGATTGCCTCTCCTATCCTTCTCTGGTTCCTCATTTCTTACATCAAGCTATAAAAATATGGATTATAAAAGTATATTCTGTCGATTCTCTAACA
>JBKPEX010000264.1:0-1164 GCA_046728625.1 Thermoproteota archaeon | reverse complement strand
ACGTTGTTTTCTTTGTCTATCCAAGTCTGGCTTCTGCTTGTAGAAGTCTGCCCGAAGACTATAAAGCTAGTGCCGTTTGATAACAGGACACTATTGGCTATCAAAAGAACAACTACAATGAATATCATTAAAGCCCAAGCTGAGGATATACATGCGAGGCCAGTTCTATCAACGCTAGTTGTTGGAATTCCCTGAGAGTTGATTTTTGTCCTCACCAATTTATATTTGCTCTAAACCCGTCATTATGAGTCGATGATGGTATTTATTATTTGTAGTTCATTCGTAGAACAAAATACCGATTAAAAGAAGTTAGTGATGCGTCTAAATTATACAAACTAAGAAAACATATTGAGAAGTGGTTTGACCTGTGAATTGTGTGACTTGTATACATAAGACTTTTGTGATTGTACACCCCATGATACTTTGCCAATGAATTTGATAAAAAGTGCGGTTAATTCCATCATAAGAAAAGATAATTCCTATCCCGGTTATGTATGGTCTGAAATGACAATAGCAACGGTTTTGATATTGTTGATTTCACCATTCTGTCTAATGCATTGTTTTGCAGATCAGCTCACTAATGCATTACAACAGAGAATTGGAAATTATAATATTCAGCTGAAAACGGAACCAAACATTCCCATTGCTAATGAAACTACAAAGATCACCCTTAGGATAGGTAGTGTCAATGGAGATGAAATAGTCGATCTCCCTGTCATTATCAGAATTTCTAAAGACAATGTTGTCTTATCAAATTCAACTCCAATATTCATACAGTACGGTCATTATACCTTTAGCTATAGGTTTCCACAGGAAGGCGTTTATGGAATGAATATTGTAATACAAAAAGATCCTTCTTCGAACCAAGACATTATTTTCACTTTTCGAATTAATATATCAAGTGGATTCATAGGTTTTTTTTACACTTATTCATATCCATTGTTATTTATCGGAGCCGCAGGTATTGCCATTACTATTTTCGCGGGAGTTGTACACAAAAAGAATTCTAGGGCAGTCAGAGCAGACTATACTAATTGAAATCTCTGATTCTAACAATTATTATTATCCTACATCTAGGTCATTGTTTGCCTTGCAATTGAACTAATTGATCCTCAGATTTAATCGCAACCCCGCAATTAGAACTGAACAACTAATACGAAACCT
>JBKPEX010000127.1:0-2059 GCA_046728625.1 Thermoproteota archaeon | reverse complement strand
ATCTTGATAAGAGCACCAGTCCCTGAAACTTCCAGGGTATTAATGATCCTCTCTTCAGGTTCTGTTAATGTATACTTCGCAAGTAGCCGAAGATGTTTAAGATGTTCTCGGTAGACAGGAGATACTGACTCTATCAAACGTTGTGCATTTTCTTCATCAAGTTCTTTTTTGAACCACAAGTCAAAGAAGAGAAGTCTGTTGGCGATATTGGATCCGAATGTTGCCATTCTTGTTTCAAGTGCAGCCCGTTCATTTGAAGACGTATCAGCTGCATAGCTTAAATGGGCATAACCACTAGCCATACTGACCTTTTCTGATATTTCTTCAATTGAATGAAGAAAATTTTCGAATTCTACTGCTGAAATACTGTTATAAAGTTCTGCTCGCCTCATTTCAAGTTGCGCTACCTTGGTCGTAATGGATTCCAGAAAATCGTGGAATTCTTTTTCAGTCGGATCCTTAACAAGGTCATCTAATTTCCAAGATCCAATTTTGGGCATCGACAACAGAGCCATAGAACACGTAAAGGAAAAATAACGACTTATTAGTGTATGTCCTAATAATTGGGCAGAAGATGTTGACTTCAAGTACTTGCGTAATCATTGTCGTAAACTAAGCCAGTTAATCCCAATTATCGATCAGACTTCAACTCTTGCAGATAACTATTCATATATTAGAATTATGAAAGATCCTAAAGATGCCAATGGTTTGTGAACCATTTTTGACATAAATTGTGGACCCATTATTTTATTCAAGGTCTAATGATTCAACTGTTGCAGATTGCTATAGTAATCTATCATATTATATATGAAGACGATCAAAACTGCCAATAGGATATGAAGCTTGAGTTATTCTAGTATCATAATATATTCATTCATCCATCCTTCTGTTCATTTATTTTGGTAATTTTAAAATTGTATTTAACAATAAAATTCCAGATACAAATATGATTATTATACAAATGAGTAAAGCAAATTTTTTACTTATTAGCAAATTATCATCATCCCATTTGCAGTCATATCATTTGTAATAGCGTAGCCAAACGGCTTAGTAACCGAATTACATGTTTCTGCAAGTAATTCTGTATGCTTCCGCAATAAGGTCTGCCATCTATTTACCATCATAACCTGTAGAATATATGGATATAGTGTCACAAAGGATATTAGACTGAATTACTACTACTTGGAAATTTTTTGTTTGACCATAAAGTTAGGTTCAAACGGAGCACATATACAATAAAAGGTCTTTATAAATAGGAAAGCTGATTTTATCACTAGCTATTTTCAGAAAAATGATAATAGCTAAAGTTCCTTGTCTTTCATCTCAAGTCCTTTTAAAGATTAAATTCAGTACATATAGTGAAGAAAAGGCTCAAGTGCTAGCGGCAATGGCTTCTAATGCTAGAGCATTATGGAAAGGAAGTATATCCTTTGGGCTAGTGAATATTCCAATTCAGGTTTTTTCTGCTACACAAAAAGAGGAATATACTTCATTTAATCAACTATGTGACAAGGGACATAAAATCAAATATAAAAAATGGTGTCCTGTAGAAGAACGTGAAGTCCAATGGTCTGAAATCAAAAAAGGATATGAAATTTCCAAGGATACCTATGTAATTTTAGAGAAAGAGGATTTGGAAAAGATAAAGCTCAAAACAACCAATGCGATAGAACTTAAAGAGTTTATAGAATCAGAACAGTTTGATCCTATTTTTATTGAAAAGAACTATTATGTTGGACCTGAAACTGGTAAGAAGAAAAAGAAGAACGAAGCATCTAGTAACAAAGCATATTCTCTACTAGTCAAGATACTAAATGAGACTAATAAAGTAGCAGTAGGGAAGGTAGTGTTAAAGGACAGAGAGCATGTAGTTGCTTTAAGAGCATATCAAAGAGGTCTTGTGATGCACCAACTGAAATACTTGGATGAAATAAGACCAATGGATGAAATTGGTCCGCTGGATGGTTTGCAGCAAGTTGACTCCAAAGAGGTATCATTAGGAAAGACGTTAGTAGAAAATCTTACCACCGACAAGTTTGACCTAGGTCAGTATTCTGAC
>JBKPEX010000166.1:0-4814 GCA_046728625.1 Thermoproteota archaeon | reverse complement strand
CCCCTTTGTCTTCTGCTTTTTCTCAATCTAGTAGCCATTATTATTAATAGATCCTCCTTTTAGTTATATTCGAAATATGTGTTAAATTCATGATACCACCTTAATTAAGTCTTTTGCTGCGTGTATTTATAACATTCTCTTGACAATCTCTCTTAATTCTTTGTTCTCCCCGAGCACACCTTTCTGTGAGTACTGGGTCTTCGTTTTCCTTTTGAACCCGCCTTTAGGTGGACTTAATGCAAACCAAGGCTTTATTCTTTCTAACTTAGATAGTGTAATTCTATTATCCGCGATAGCTGACGCAAGATCGTCTATACTTTTATATTCTTTAGGTATATCCGATTCCTTTAAAGGTTTGAATCCATCCTTTCTTCCCTTCTTTTCTAGTATTTCCCGAACTATATGTGCATCTATAGAGACCCATGCTACTACCTCTTTTATCTTTCTTAACATACCTAGGGTTTCAGGATTTTCTGGTATTATCGTAGCCCGGAATTTTTTATCGAGATTTAAATTGTCCAATGTAGTGTTTGCCCAATAGGGAATATTTACCGTTCCTTTAATTCTAACTACAAGATATGCCATAATAATTTATCCAGTCATGTAACTGCTTCTTAAAGCATTAAAAATTGCCTTTGTTGTTGATGACATTGTACTAGTCGAACCAAATGATTTTGTCCATGCATCTTTTAATCCCGCCAATTTAAGTAGACTTTTAATGTTCTCTCCAGCAACGAGACCCAATCCTCTAGGCCCCGGAATGATTTCAACAGCAACACTTCCACCTTTTCCTCGAACTTTGAAAGGTACAGAATGAAGTTGATTACACCTACATTCCCAACTTCCACAGCCTAATTTTACCGGAATGACGTTAAGATATGCTGCAGTAGTAGATTTGTCAATTGCGATTCGCATTTGCGACGCCTTGCCTTTGCCGATTCCAAACCAACCTGCTTCGTTGCCTACTGCAACAAGAGCATTGAAACGGGTCATTTCACCGGCGTCAGTTTGCTTTTGAACGATACCTACATGCACAACCTGGCTTTTGATATCAGGAAGTAAATGTCTTACAATTTCAGCTTCTTGTATCCTAAGACCATTTTCATAAACTTGATCCATCGAATTGATTTTGCCATCATTAACTAGCATACCAAGGCTTGTACGCGGACTCCACTCTGTATGTTGCTCCTGTCTGGTATAATAGCTCATGTTGGTCCCCTGCTGTTGTAAGTGGTTGGTTCTATGCTTTTTATCGTATTCATTACCAAAGCCTCTAGTACCTGTTTTCCGAAGGTTGATCTTCTATCTTTTTTGTGGTGATACTTTCATCATGTCCTAATTCCTTCATCTTAATTACATCTTCCCCAGAGAGCTTCATTTTAATTTTCTCAAAGTGTGATGGATAGTCTTCTGGTCTTAACCCATTCTTTAAAAGTAGAGAGAATCGTTTGTTATATATTTCTTCATTTCTTTTTATGATTTTTGCATATTCTGCAATATGTTCACCGTTTATTCTGTTATCACTTGGCAACGCTTCCTCTGATGATGGGACAGCAACTCCGGCCGCAATTATTCCCTTTAAACATGCAGCTACGCGAGAAGTAAACGGGCCCTTGCCAGTATACAGAATTGCATTTTCAGAACCTTTTGCCAAAGACTTTTTCCCTAGCAGCATACCTGTCAAATAGCAGGCAGGCATACTATTCATAGAACCTTTCCAGCCATGCTTTAAAAGCTCCCTGCTATGTACTGAAGTAATGACAATATCTCCTGACAGAGCGGGCTTCAATACTTGAGCAATAATATTTTGGTTGGTAATTTTGATTGTTATAAATGTTCGTCTACCTATGAGCAGAGATGCTCTTTTACGATAATTTGTCTTATCTTGTCTTATTCTTTTAATAGTGCGAGCATAAGTCATAATTCACCACTCACCTTTCCATTTTTCAATAATTAAAAAGCAAAACAATTCAAAGCACTTATAAACGTTTTAGCTTAGTATTATGCCCGTTTACGTAACCCATCATTTTCTTTGTTGTTTTAGTGTTGCCCGATTTGCAATGAGTGCCGCGAGAGCACCTGCACCAACACCATTATCTATATTTACTACAGCAAGACCGAACGTACAACTCTGTAACATAGAAGCAAGAGCAGCCATACCATCTGAACCAAATCCATAACCTACAGATGTTGGAACACCAATTACTGGAACATCAACTATAGAAGATATGACTGACGCCAAGGCGCCCTCCATTCCTGCAACAACTATTATAGCGTCGATCTTCATTGCAATCATATCCTGTAAAGCTGGAAATATCCGGTTCATTCCTGCAATTCCAACATCATAACTAATTATTGATCCACAACCCATTGCTTTTGCAATTAACCTTGCCTCTTCCGCTATACCTATATCGGACGTGCCTGCAGCAAGTATGCCTATTTTTTTATCAATTTTTTTGTGTGCAGTATAAGAATTTTTTGAAATCAATATAGTTGTACTATTCTTTCCGACTTCAAGATAGAAATTCCTTTTTTTCAAAGACTTCTGGAATCTCGAAATATCTTTCCTTTTTATTTTGCTAATAACTACCTGTTCTTTCTTCTTTATTGAAGAAAGTACAATCCGAACAATGTCTTGATATTCCTTCCCCTGTGCAAAAATAACCTCTGGAACTCCTTTTCTTATATCCCTTCCGATATCCAGCTGTGCTAGATTGTTTCCAACGTGCTCTATTGAATTGATTGTGATAAATCTTTGTACTTCCTCTATACTTAGATGACCTTTGGCAAACTTCTCTAAGATTTCCTTTAAATTCAATTCAATTCATTCTAAAACCAAATAATAAAAAAGCATTACAAAGGCAGTACCTTTATTGCTTCCTTGACACTCTGTATGCCTGCGTCGAAAACCTCTCGCTCGAAGCTTTCCAGTTTAACTTCAATTATTTTTTCAACACCATTTTTACCTATAATCGCAGGTACACCTATACAAACATCTTCTGCACCATACTCTCCTTCTAATAAAGTTGATACTGGGATAACAGATTTCTTATCCTTTATCACTGCTTCAATCATCGTGGCAACAGCGTTACCTGGAGCAAATATAGTGGCACCTTTCAGCTTTATTACTTCAGCAGCGATTTTCTTTGTATTCTCGAATATTTCCTGTGCCTTTTCTTTTGAAATAAATTCAATGAGAGGGATGCCGCCGATGGAGCTGAACCTAGTTAGAGGCAACATATTCTCTCCATGTTCGCCAATAACCATTGCCTGAACCGAGGAACTTGATACCTGTAGAGCATCATGTATAAAGCTTTTAAAACGGGATAGATCTAGCATTCCACCCATTCCGATAACTCTACTCTTGTTCATTTTGGTCGTTTTCATAGCAAGGTAAGTCATTGGATCAAGTGGATTGGTCACAACAATCAGTGTAGTATCTTCTTTAATGTAGTTGTTAATTTTAATTAGAATTTCCTTTAATATACCAGCATTCGTATGCAATAGATCCATTCTAGTCATGCCTGGTTTTCTTCCTACTCCGGCTACAAGTACCACAAAGTCTGAGCCGGACATATCCTCGTAGTTGTTGGATCCTAATACAGCACGGTCTATTCCTCTTTCGGATAATTGATGCCTAATATCCATGGCCTCGCCTTGAGGGAGTCCTTGAACAATGTCTAAAAGTAAAATATTATCCAAATCTCTTATACCACAATTTATTGCGATAGATGCGCCAACTTTACCCGATCCTATAATAGTAATAGTCATTATTGTTGACACAAGATCGGGTTACTTAAGTCTTCAAAAAACTCTTCAAATGAATTCAATCCTGCTAAAAGATGATGGACCAATTAAGATGATTAAGATTAATGGTAATGCGGTTACTAGGTAATAATATATTAACAGGAGCACCACAATTAACGAATTGACACAAATTGCGATAATCGATTCTCAGGTTTCCGGAATATCTGGCGACATGTTATTGTCAAGCCTGGTAGATGCAGGTGCAGATAAGAGAAAGATCATCAATGCTATATGGGATTGTCAAAATTTTCTTGATGGAGCTAGACTTTTAGACGCTAACTTTCTCAGAACCTTCTCTCATGGTTTTAGAACAACTATCTTTCGATTAAAGTATAAAGACAATACCTGCCACCGCAAAGGAATGGAAATGTACAGATCGCTTGCTTCATGCTGTAACTTTTTGGATTTGGAACAGCGTGCAAAGACATTTGCTCTCGAGTCTCTAAAGACACTTGTTATGGCTGAAGCAATAATTCACGGTAAAGATTTTAACAATGTTCATTTACATGAATCATCTAGTATAGATACTTTTGCAGACCTTGTGGGATGTGCAACTGCGCTCCAAGATCTTAAACTTTTCCAGTGTAAAATATTGTCTACTAAAATAGCTATCGGCGGAGGAGTGGTCAAGTTTTCTCATGGAATTTTATCAAATCCGGCTAATGCTATATTAGAGATATTTAAGAATAAACGATTTTCGCTGATTGGTGGCCAAGTAGACCAAGAGATTACCACTCCAACAGGCGCGGCGATGCTTGTTAATTTGGCCTCTGAAAGTGTAAACCATTATCCTAGCTTCGTTCCCGAAAAAATTGGCTATGGATCTGGACATAAAAAATTTAAGGAAATTCCTAACTTCTTGAAAATAGTTATAGGTAAAGCCAGCTTTCTTAGTGAGGTAAACACAGATACAATTTATTTAATGGAGACCAATATTGATGATGTATCTGGTGAGTTAATAGGAAACTTGATAGATCAGCTAACACAAGCCAATGCAAGGGACGTAA
>JBKPEX010000182.1:0-3545 GCA_046728625.1 Thermoproteota archaeon | reverse complement strand
TTCCCGGAGGACCATATAGAAGCACTCCTTTTGGAGCCTCAATGCCTAGCTTTTCAAATATCTCTGGATGCCTTAACGGCAGTTCAATCATTTCCCTGACTTTTTGGATTTCTTCTTTTAATCCACCAATATCTTCGTATGCGATCTGTGCAGGAGCATTGGCTGCTATTTCACGTGTTATATGAAATATCGTATCTTTGTTAACCTGTACCGTGTCAGCAGTAGCTGGTGACACGTTAATAACTTGAAATGTGAGCCTTCCGCCAAGGTACGGAGTCGTAACATTGTCTCCCTTGATAATGCAGAGATTGTCAAGAGAGTCAAATAGATATCTCTCGTCGATGTTTGCCACCGACTCTAATGGCGAAACCGTTACCTTTTCTGCCGAGACAGCCTTGATTTTTCTTACTACTACAGTATCACCAATAGCTACACCAGCGTTATTTCTGACAAGGCCATCAATTCTCATTATACCTTTTCCCTCGTCTGACGGATAAAGAGGTAAACACTTGGCAACAGTTCGGCGCTTGTCACCCCTAATTTCAATAATATCTCCCCTAGAGACATTTAACGAACTCATAAAATCATAATCGATCCTGGCTATACCACGCCCTACATCTCTGGTGTAAGCTTCGATTACTTTTATAGGCAAATTAGCGTTATTAGTCATAGATAGAGTACGCTGCGCTTTGCTACATATACATGTTGGTTATCACTGTTACATAACGATTAAGTCTATGACAGAATAATATGAAAAGATAAAGCAATTGTTATTGATTTCTAGGAATAATCTTTAACAGGTTTTACTTACGCCTATTACTATAGAATAATACCTACATTTTAACTCCATACTTTGTTTTATCTTATACAAAAGATGTCGCAGATCATACCTCTCGAAAGTATAATTAGTCAGCTCATCTCTTATAAAAAAAGTTTAGGGGATATAACCAATATGACGGCTAGACACCAAGGTCAAATTATATGTGGAGACGGTGCAAGGGGGCGGGGTTAACAGTGCAAATCTCTCACAAACGAATATTGCGTAATTTGTCTTTTTAGACAATGATAAGGATCCCTGAACATTAAAGATGGAGTCTCACGAGGAAGACCTTAGGAATACTTGCAAGTTAAGCGACTTGGAGATTTATATACAGTAATGTAAATTTTCAACCTTTTAGATGACTGTTTACTAATTTACTCATTATAAAGAGATATATCTACTAGAAATCCTTACATTCGTTTGCGTTCCCTGTCTGAAGAATTATTAAACAACTATAATAGTATGGAGCACTCTAATATAATACAAGGAGAAAGGGAGATGAACAAAAACTAAAATGCCAATGCTAATGTTGCAGTGTAAAACGTGCGGAGAGGTCTTTCCAGGTATCTATGTACCTGAGAGAAGCGATATTGGTTTTAAAGCAACCACAACAAGTAATAATAGTTCTCATACTTGTACGAGGGGCCACAACAATGAATACGTCACGGTAGACTATATGGACTGGTCTTGAGCAGCTTTCTTGAATTTAGCAAAAGTTATACTTATCACTTATAAAGACGATTTTAGCCTACAGGAGGCGAAAAGCTTGGTAGAGACATTGCCAGGATATCGTATTGCGAGAGTTGTTACTCAAAAGTATCTAAATCATTCTCAATATGGCTTAGGTTCAGGTAAGGCTGAAGAATTAAAGGGGTTTGTAAAAGAAGATGGAGCTCAACAAATAATAGTTGACGAACACTTAACGTCTAAGCAAATTCATAATCTCGAAAAACTAACTGGAGCCCAGGTGATAGATAGGGAGCGGCTGATACTTAATATATTCTCATCAAGGGCTACAACAACAGAAGCCAAATTACAGATTGAACTCGCCGAAATCAAATATGAAATGCCGCGTATTAGAGAAAATGCAAAATTAGCATCGGGTAGCGAAAGAGCGGGGAAAGGCGGTATGGGTGAATATGTAGTTGATGTGAAATTCCGCGATTCAAAAAGGCGTATGTCCTTTATTAAAGAAAAGCTACAAGAGGCACACCGAAAGCGTGAACTTTACCATCAAAAAAGACTAAACGATGGAATGTTAGTTGTTTCTCTCATTGGATATACTAGTTCAGGTAAAACCACGTTGTTCAACCTCCTTACATCAGAGCTTAAGGAAACCTCTAGTACCCTATTTACAACACTTTCAACAACTACTAGGTCATTCAAAATTAATAAAAATAAAGAAGAAAGAGGAATTTTACTAATAGACACAGTAGGCTTCATTAGCCGACTTCCTACATACATGATAGATGCCTTCAAATCAACACTGGAAGAATCGCTTGCTGCAGATTTAGTTTTACTTTTAATAGACGCATCAGAAAAGATAGAAGATATCAGAATAAAATATAATAGCTGTGGCCAGGTTTTAGACGAATTACAAGTAGACCGATCTAAAGTTTTTGTAATTTTAACCAAGATTGATAACTTGCCTAAAGAAAGAGCTATAGAGGAAATTGCAAAGGATCTAAGAATAGACAATCCAATATCCATATCATCCAAGACTGGATACGGGATTCATAAACTAAAAGCAATGATCGGACGTCATAATGTTGTTAGACTGATGATAAACTGACAAAGGTATTGTGCTAAGTAGGTCATAAAATAGAATTGATAGGGAAGCACAGTTCAAGAAGTTACATTTTACTGTACCTTTAAGATTTGACAGGGCAGGATTTTTTTACACTACAATACCTATCTGGAACACGCTGAAGAAACAAAGCGGAAAAGCCCGTGCACTTTGCATTGAATAATTACCAATTGTAGGCCTAGAACTGCCTTGTTGATATTCTTTTAGTCAGACATAACGAACTATATCTGGCTAACAAAATATTCTGAATATAAACACTTTGTGTAATATACTAATCATATAACAAGTTTATAAGGTCAATTTGCATACAATACAGTCAGATTGGCGGATAATGCATGAGTACCTACGCAACACATTCGCATCCAAATACGAAGAATGCCAAGCTTGCAAAAAAAGAACCCAATTTGTTTGCGCGTGGTGTGGGATATGTTGGAGTTGTCACTAAAATAAAGCCTTCAATAGACGGCTACTACAAACTCCGTTCTACATTCTTAAAGCAGTCAGTCAAAGAAAGGAAAGAAGTTGGATTAGGATTGAATCGCATAACATGAAGCTGAATTCATTATTCCTACAACCAATCATTGCGCCGACATAGGCATACCAACAATACTCACGACAAATGAATAAATGGAATCCATTTTCAGAATGTTTGACACTTTTTTTTAGTATAAAACGGAAAAAGCCCAGAATATAAGCCCTAAGCAGTACGATACAATCTTCTCAATAGGTAACAATAGCTAGAATAAGCTCTGCGTGCGAAGCTATTCCTCAGGATTTCATAGGAGTTTTAGATTATTGCACCCTAGTCCGGTCAAAGTAGCCCGTTCTATTTGTAAATATTGGATCTCAAAATTAAAAAGATTGAATATTATGAATTATAGGATGGTGTTACCACATACATATTAAAGACTAGATGGT
>JBKPEX010000313.1:0-2050 GCA_046728625.1 Thermoproteota archaeon | reverse complement strand
ATACTTGTTCCTGACAGAAAGAGCCTTGCATCAACATACCTGGCACTTAGAAACTCAGGAGTGGATTATGATGGATTTGCCGATCACCTAGTCAGTGAGTCATTATATCTAAGAGACCCTGAAAATAATGGTATAGAAATTAACCGAGACCGGTAGTAGTCGAAAGTCGCACAGTAGCCTAGTAGAAGAATCGGCATGGGGAACCTTTTCTGTAATCGATTGCGAATGAAGAGACTACTTGGCTTGGCTCAACAGCCCGAGATTCGATCCCGTTTCCTAAACTAGTAACAGCATAATAGTGAATAAACACTAGTGTAGAAGAAGAGAACAAAGATACAGGAAAGGTCGGCTCCTGCAATGATCCTATATAAAGGTAAACGATTGATCTTGTACCGATTTTGTAGTATAGAATTAATATTAAGCATTTGTGCATTTGATTCATAGAAAGACAATGACAGAAATGACCAAGGAAGAAATCAGAAGATTTCTCAATCATGGAACATTTACAGGAAAATTGGCAACAGTCCGCAAGGATGGAAGTCCCCATGTTGCTCCCATCTGGTTTGTCGTAGAAGATAATAACGATGACATTATTTTGACTACTGGGCGTGAATCCATAAAAGGAAAGGATATACAGCGGGATCCGAGGGTAAGCATCTCTGTAGATGACCAGACACCACCATACTCATTTGTAATTGTAAACGGCACTGCACAAATTAGTGAGGAACCATCGTATCTTCTGAAATGGGCAACAAAAATAGCAGAGCGATATATGGGACCTGATAATGCTAAATCTTACGGTAAGAGAAATAGTGTTGAAGGAGAATTACTCATAAGAGTAAAGCCGACAAAGATCATTGGACAGAAAAATATTGCAGATTAGTCAGTAAATCAGTCAATGGCTAGCAGAGATATATTATTTCAAAATACTATAACGGGAAACAGTATAAGTAATAGAACGGTATGAAATCGAAAGTTTCTAAGGCCTCAAACGCGCAAATGTATAGTTGGCAAGAAGACAGTTCACTCTGAACGTTGTTTTTTAGAAAAGTGATTTATATCAATTGTATCTCTCCTCTTGAGGCGAGCCAATTTATAAAATCATCGGGTAACTTGAACAAATCGTCCTCATTTAATATATAGATAAATATGTTCGATAACTCAATATTGATAAGTATAGAGATGGCTTGAACAGATATATTGGCAAAACTAATTACAGTCATGTAGTAAGTTATCACAGATATAATGGTAGATAATCCTATGCTCGATAACTCTGGTTCTATATTATAAAGTGTACAAATCTAGAATGCTGCATAACACAATAAAAGCAAAAAAATATCCAGATTTGAAAATGATGAAATGTAATCATGAAAAAATCAATATTAATAACATCCTTTTCTGAAGAAGATATAAAAGAGGCCAAATCTTTGGCATATGCTGCAGGATATTCTGTTGAAAGAATAATCAATCAACGCCATCTTGCAAGATCAAAATATGGAATAGGAATAGGCAAGGCTGAAGAGGTAAGAGAAATAATTAAACAGATGAAAACCGATGTAATTATTTTTGATTCGGTATTAAAGCCCAGTCAACAATATAACTTGACTAGTATTTGTAAGATAGAGGTTATTGATAGAGAGCGATTGATTTTAGAGATCTTTGAACGGAGAGCAAGCAGTACAGAATCCAGAATTCAAATCAAGCTTGCTCAGCTTCAATATGATATGGTTAGAGTTAAAGAAAAAGTTAGACTCAGTAAGGTTGGGGAACAACCAGGATTTTTTGGGATGGGCAAATACGATGCTGATGTGTATTACTTGGATATTAAGAAGAGAGCAGCTGTACTCAAGAGAAAATTACAGAAAGAAGAAACAAGGCGAAATCTATATCGAATTCAACGTACAAGAGCAGGCCTAAAAACTATTTCGCTGTCAGGGTATACTTCCGCAGGAAAAACAACGCTTTTTAATACCTTAACTGGAGAGTCAAAAACCACAGGGCAAGGAATGTTTACGACTTTATCCACATCTACAAGGGCAATAGATTTACT
>JBKPEX010000359.1:0-1191 GCA_046728625.1 Thermoproteota archaeon | reverse complement strand
ATAAATCCAAGTATAAGGAGCTTCTTGATCACGAATTGTCATTACCAACAAAATTTGATATTTCGATGAAAGGCTTTTGCTTGTATCATCAAAAAGATTTTGATAGATTCTCAGATGAGCAAAAGCAAAAGTTAATTGAACATCATGGCAAGGCCATAAAAGTAACAGAAACACAATAAAACTTGTTAATTGTCTGATTAGCTGTTTGATAATATAACATTCTTAATTTATGTTGTAGATAAAGATCTTGCTATTAATATGAGTCAAAGTCCAAACAAAAGAAATAAGGACAGTAAAGAAGTCGCTGAGGAAAATATAGAAAAACCAATAGATAATGAAGATGCAACTTTAGCAGTAGAAGAAGGAGAAGTAGCAGGACAGCGGGATACAAAGAGCGGAGATGCTGATAGTTCGGCTGATTCTGTAATAATTTAGTAAATATAATTCTTAATTTTTTTATTGCCTCTCTAAATACTTTAGAAGGCTTTTTTTGGATTGTTGCTCCTGCAAAAACACTATTGCTATTATTTGTGCTCTAGTATGAGCTCAATAGGTTATGCATATACAGGAGATAGCAGATGATTATAAGGTGATAAAACAGAACAAAAACTTGAGCTTCCACTGGGCTATTACTTATTATAGAATAAATTATTATGATTTTATCTAGACCAAAAAGGAAAAGATGCCCTTTTTTCTACTTCGTTTCTTTTTCCTGAATTCAGACTATTATTTATATTATAAAATCCATTATACATTACCGGATTGACTGCTACTATTTACGAAGGTAAGAGCAATGTTCTAACGTCTTATGGAGATATATCATCATCTTCTTTATTAGCGGATGACAAACAGACTCTGCAGATTGACGACAATAATAGTCAGGCACACGATATCAAGTTTCTTGACATAGCAGAAGGGCTAAAGGACTTGTTAATAGTCCATGGCATCACAATTGAATTGTTGTTATCTATATCGGCAACAAAATTGGCTAATACTCTTGGCATAGACGAATATGTAGCTAATTATTCGTCAATCGGCAAACAGATTAGTTTCTGGCACACATTAGGCAATAATGATTTTTACCGGTTTTAAGATGTCAATTAACACAAAATAGAAAAAGAAGAGAACAAATGGTCGAAATTAAATGCAGAATTATACCCGAACCGCAAGAGGGTACGCGACTCATTTACA
>JBKPEX010000374.1:0-9553 GCA_046728625.1 Thermoproteota archaeon | reverse complement strand
AATTTGACCTGTAAACAATTATCTACATAGATGCCTGACCTTCCTGCTTGCCAGTTTGCCATGCGATAAATATACTCGTAGGGCATTGTCTTATCAGATTAAAGTTATCTCTTACATGTCATCCGAAGTCAGCCGTTGGATTCTTATAAGTAGACGTCATTATGAGCAATTCCAACGATTAAATATATGTATTTCATGACTGCCGGAAGTTAAGATATTACTGCTATTCACTTGCAATAGTCGGGTGCTGCATGCACTTCTGATTTATTGACCGTATGTAGCAGGCTATTTATCTGCCCCGAACTTTGTCAGTTAGTGACCTGTAAAATTAACCACTATACTTAATAAAGCGGGATTAGCTTTACACTATTTCAAGATTCCGAACAAATTATTAACAGGTTTATCAATCCATGTTATAAATAACTAAAATGGCCGGCGCAGAAGTACACATCAATTCAAAGCAGACAAAGCTTTTTGATGTAATTATTATTGGTTCGGGTCCTGCAGGATACACTGCGGGAATATATACCTCCCGTGCAAAGCTTGCTACAAAGATCATTACTGGTACGCTTCCAGGAGGGCAGCTAATGACTACAAGTGAAGTTGAAAACTATCCCGGTTTTCCAAACGGAATCTTCGGACCGGAGCTCATGATGAATATGCGGCAACAAGCAGAAAGATTCGGTTCCTCTATTGTAGATGATGAAGTTGTTAAGGTTAACTTTCAGACAACTCCGTTTGTAATTACTACCCACTCCGAGATCTACGAATCTAAATCGGTCCTAATATGTACAGGCGCCTCCCCTCGAAAACTTGGAATAAAATCAGAACAGCAATTCGCAGGACGCGGTCTTTCATATTGCGCAACATGTGATGGGCCTTTTTTTAGAGGCGAAGACATAGTAGTAGTTGGAGGAGGAGACACCGCATTAGAAGAAGCAACCTTTCTGACCAAATTTGGAAAATCAGTAAAGATAGTACATAGACGTGATTCGTTGCGCGCCAGCAAAATCCTCCAAGAAAAAGCGTTCGAAAATCCAAAGATAGAGTTCCTGTGGAACAGGGTTGTTTCAGATATTAAGGGCAATGACAAGAAAATAGGGGAAATCGTTGTGAACGATGTGAACAACGGAAATGAACAGATCCTACCGGCTGGGGGATTGTTTGTGGCAATTGGACACGAGCCAAATACTAGTATTTTTAAAGGTCAAGTAGACATGGACGAAAGAGGATATATTATCTTGAAAAATCACACAAAAACCAGTGTGGAAGGGATTTTCGCCGCTGGTGATGTGCATGATTACCGCTATAGACAGGCCATAACTGCTGGTGGTTTTGGATGTATGGCTGCATTGGATGTAGAGAAATGGCTGGCGGAGAGAGGAAGATAAGAATCAAGAGTTATGTTAAATTTCTATTATAAACAGAAGAAGAATAGGCGAACTCGGGTAGGTTGATTGCATTATTCAAGGCATCATCGTATTCTTTTTCCGTAAAAACATTCTGCTGGGTATAGAGACTTTTAAACTTTCTTCCATCATCTGCAAATATTCCAACGATTAAGCCACTATCTAACTTTTCTGCAGTTTTTAACATCGATGCCATAACTGATCCGGAAGACGGTCCCACAAGCATTCGCTCCTTTAGTTGCAATTGCTTTACCATTTTAAATGAATCATCGTTAGTCGCGGTTATCCACTGATCTACTATTGTTTGTCGTTTGGAAAATAGTTCAGGCATTGCTGATTCTTCAAAATTTCTTAACCCTTGGAGTAAATGATTTTTTTGCGCTTGGATTGCGATAACCTTAATAGCTGAGTTTCTTTCCTTAAGAAAAGTTGCAGTTCCAGTAACTGTTCCACCAGTACCGCAGCCAGTCAGAAAATGGGTTACTCTGCCATCTGTTTGCTTCCAAATTTCAGGACCGGTACTCTCATAATGAGCTAAGAAATTAGCTTCATTCTCATATTGATTTGGCATATAATAGATCGCTGGACCAGACCTTGAAATAGCCTTTGCCAGAGCGATACTTTGATCAGTGCCTGCGCCTACTCTTGGACAAAGATCATCCGACGTTTCATGAATATACGCGCCTAAATTTTTTAAGATAGCCTTAGTTTCATCGCTAACTTTGGCTGGAATAACTATCTCAACTTTATATCCAAGTAACCTTGCAATACCCGTTAATGCGATACCAGTATTTCCAGAAGTTGGCTCAATAATGATACTTTTGTCTTTCCTGATAATGCCTTTGTTTTCAGCGTCTTTTATCATCCAGTATGCGGCTCTATCCTTTACAGATCCAAACGGATTATACCATTCTAATTTTGCAAAAAATTTAATACTGCCTTTGGAAAATGACTCTAGTTCTTTGAGTGGGGTATTGCCTATATTTTCAACTACATCAGGACGAGCAACTATGGTCATTTACTTTGCCTTCTTTATTATAAATTCAAGATCACGTTCTATCTTGTTGACAGACACAAGTTCATGGCCGTTCCTGCTAACCCATCTTGAAATATCCTCCTCTGACTCTGGATCATCCGAGATTATTTTAAGCAGATCTCCCATCGAAAGTCGTTCAATCTCTATCTTAGTACGAAATACCGGTTCAGGACAAAATAATCCTCTTACATCTATTGTTTTCATCGGAGATTCTCTGGAGCTGTTATTATTCATAACAATAAACAATTAACTGCCTATCATTATATTAAATGTTTACAACAGCCTTAAGATGATCTTAATACTAGCGAAAGAGATCTTTTCTTCTGGATCTAATTAATTCACAAGCTGAGCAATGCTTAGATGTACTGTACTTGTATCCTCGCATTATGGCTACTGGAACACGCTCCAATTTCCCCATTACTAGTTCTGCTGCAGAGGCAATTTCATCTGCGATTGCAATTTCAGTTGCTCTTAATTTCCTACCATATAAATCATTTTTTCCTATGTAACTCCTTATTGGCTTGATCCCCGCTATACCTATAGCAACATTAGTCTGGCCCTCCCTAAAAGGCCTTCCAAAGGTGTCCGTAATTATAACAGCAATCTGCTTGTTCGTCTTGCTCATGATAGCATTTCTAATTCTCTGTGCTGATCTATCTGGTGCCTCCGGTAATAACAAGGCATTTTGATGACCAGCTAGAATATTACTCTGGTCTATCCCGCTATTTGCGCAGATGAATCCATGTCTTGTTTCGGTGATGATAACACCTCTGGACATCTTAACTACGCTCACCGACTCTCTCATGATAAGCTCTATAATCCTCGCGTCCTTTCGCTGTCTCCGAGCAATTTCTAATGACTGTTTAGAAGGAGAAACGGAGCTAAGATTGATTATTCTATCTTCTGCCTTTGAAATAATCTTTTGCGCAATAATAATTATATCCCGATCAAAAAGTGATCGATCGGAATTCTTTAATGATTGAAGGATTAAAGAATCTATCCTATCTTTAGATTCTATATCCTTAGTGATGGGCAAAGGTATAATTTCGATAGTATTAGTGCTCAACTCGATATTTCTATTATCAACGAATATAAAAAATGACTTGAATATTGGTTTATATATTGGCTATTAATGCTGATTTTCCAAACCTTCTCTCGAGAAGATCTAGCAACAATCTTAGATCATGTATTTCTATAACCGCATCAGCTGTCCTTTTTATAATCTCTACCGGACAAAAACCGACCGTAAGGGAAGCTAACTCAAATAATTTTAGGTCATTTGCCCCGTCTACTACTACAACGGTTTCATCCTTTTTTATTCCCAATTCATCTATTTTAGACCTAACGGCTGCCGCTTTATCAGAGGTAACTTTTATATCTACATCCTCCAATTGACCATTTTTGAAAATTAGTTCGTTTGAGAATATCTCATCTATTCCAAGTTCTTCCTTTAAGCGATCTGTGATTATTGAAAAGCCACCAGAAACAGCGATGATCTTCCATCTCGCTTTTTTCAAAGCTGTACAGAGTTCTTTTGCACCGTTCATAATTTCTAGGCTCTCCCCTATCCGCTTTGCATCGTCGTATTTTATACCCCTTAACGCGTGAACTCTTCTTTTAAGACCCTCCTCCCAATTAATTTCACCTCGTATTCCTTGTTTAGTTATGGCCCATATTTCTCTCTCCTTCTCTGGACCTAAAAGTTGCCCAAGAACAGGCAAATATTCCGCATTAAGAAGCACTCCTTCAACATCAAATATAATGAGCATAATGACGTGATGGTCCAAACATATAGTAGACTGTATATTAAGTTTCTCTAATTCAGGACTACATTTCTAGTAGAAGAAAACTAACACAACTACTAACATCGCGCGCAGTTCATTGAAGAAGACTTTATTATTTATCTGATGGCGTCTTGCGTCAACCATCCGGCGACCAATATTTTTTAGAAAACACACATCATTTCGTAAAGAGGCCATAAACGATATGGATACGAGTAGCGTTGCGATATGCTTCTGCTGAAGTGGCTGAAAAAGCACAACTCGCTTTGCGGCAGGATAACCAATAAGTCTGAGCTATATAGAAGCTGACGTCGTTATTACAATATCTCACGAGGATTTCGCTGCCAAACAATTTAACAGGATTATTAAGTGTTATTCAGCGCTTGTGAATTGGCTTTATGTTCTTTTAATATTCAATATCCCTTTTTTCGTTTACTAAATTCGGGAAGACCGAGAATGTATGATCAGATAACTTAATTCGAAACAGAATTGAATAACATAATGTATGATCAAATGGTTCTTGAATATTTGGAAACTTCGAGCCATCATTCTCCGATCCTAAAACAAAGCTCAAATCTGTTGTTGCAAAAACTTGGCTAAGAATAGAAAACTTCACTCGGTAAAGTTGAATCGAGAAGCAGGTTCGGAAGGGTCATATATCACTTGTTTAAAGCATTAGTAGCAGATGAGCGATTTAGAAACAAAATACATAGTTCCGGTTAAAAATGTAGAAAAGTCGATCAAGCTAACCGAGGCGGCCAAAAAAGAATTACAAAGCATAGGCATGATGGATGACAAAGGTAAGTTGAAATTAAAAGGTGTGAGCCCCAAGATGCTTAAGCGTATGAAATTAGAAGCAGTAGACTGTCCGGTCCTCAGCTCAGAGATCGGGTTTATTCAATGTTATGTTTGCAAGAACTTCCACAGCAGAATAACCGGTCAAGTATACTGCAAAGGCGATCCGCTCTAGAAGACCAGCAAAACTTCATAAATCTATTCTTCCAGCTTTCAGATATTGAATTCTGTTAAACAGATAGGAATCACTGCTAAAAAAAATGAAAACTTTAGTGATTGGTATACCCAAGTAGTTTTAAAAACTGACCTAGTTGATTATTCACCTGTAACAGGCTTTATAGTTCTCAGACCCTATGGGTATGCTATATGGGAGAATATTCGGAGTTTATTGGACAGAAGATTCAAAGAAACCGGTCACCAAAACGCCTTCTTACCTTTGTTAATACCGGAGAATTTGCTTGCGAAAGAAAGAACCCATTTCGCAGGATTCACACCTGAAGTGTACTGGGTAACAAAGGCCGGTGATAAGAATTTGTCCGAAAAGCTCGCAGTGCGTCCCACTTCAGAGACCCTAGCGTATTCGGTTTTCTCAAAGTGGATCAGCAGTTACAGGGATTTGCCGTTGAAACTAAATTTTTGGAATAGTGCTCTGAGAGCAGAGATAAAGGGCACAAAACCTTTCATTAGAAACTCGGAATTCCTTTGGCAAGAGGGTCATACAGTACATTCTACGAGAGAAGATGCAATAAAAGAGGCTACACTAATCTTGGAAATTTATCATGAACTCATCGAGAGCAGCTTGGCGGTACCGTGTATCAAGGGACTAAAAAGTGAAAAAGAAAAATTCGTCGGTGCAGAGTATACTATCACATTGGAAGGTCTTATGGCCGACGGGAGGGCACTGCAATTAGCAACTTCCCATAATTTAGGACAGAACTTTTCAAAAGCATTTGAAATAAAATATCTGGGAAAAGATAGCCAGGAGCACTTTGCATGGCAAACATCTTGGGGGATATCGTGGCGACTGATAGGTGCATTAATAATGGTTCATGGAGATGACAGAGGACTTATCCTTCCTCCTAAGATTGCTCCAATCCAGGTCGTAATAGTTCCTATCTATAATGAAAAAAATGCCGGAGAGGTAAAACCAAAGGCGCGAGAGGTTGCGTACGAACTGAAGAAGCATTCTATCAACGTCACTGTAGATGATAGGGATGAGTATACTTCTGGATGGAAATTTAATGATTGGGAAACAAAAGGTATTCCACTTAGAATAAACATCGGACCCCGAGATATTTCAAAATCTCAAGCAGAGTTGGTCAGAAGGGATACGATGGAAAAAATGATAGTTGGACTAGAAAAGGTTTCTGAATTTACAATCTCGGTTCTTCAACAAATCCAAGAGAACCTGCTTTGCCAAGCAAAGAAATTCCTCTCGGAAAATATTACCAAGACTGATGATTACCATAGCCTAAAATTAATTCTAGATCGAAAAGGCGGACTAATTTTAACAAGCTGGTGTGAGGCACAAAATTGTGAAGCGAAAATGAAAGAGGAAATAGGAGCGGAAATACGAGTGATACCATTTGAAGAACAAGATGAAATATCCTATAAAGAATGCATTTATTGTAGAAGGCCTGCCAAGAAAATGGTGATGATCGCTAAGGGGTATTAGGGTGAAATCGTAGAGATACGTAATTTGGGACCATTATGCGGCACCAAGCTAATCATTGGGCTAACTCTCTGCAACGATATTTATAGTAAACATAAAGCGCAGGCCCATATCGCATAATGAGGGCATTGGCTTTCAACAGACTATGATAGATCCGAACCGATTTGATTGGTATTACTTCCTGATAATATCATAATGGACTGTAACTATACTGCCGATCTATAAAACAAATATTGATGGTTGTGGTTGACTAGGCCAAATGATGAGATTCTATAATTGTGCCGTAAGACGATTGATCTTACAAATAATTCATGGATCAGGTGTCGTTGGTGAATCTTCACTTAGCAAAGCTAAAAGGATAGTAAATTCCAAAGCCCGCTCTGGATTAGCAGATCGCATTTATAATACGCTGGTTTATGGAATTTTTGAATTATCTAGACCGGATCGATATATGCATTTAATATACCTAATTGTCCTTATTGCGTCTCGTTCTTTTAAGCTATCTTTGTTTTTTCTTATATAATTTCTAAACGCTTCTAATTCTTCCTCAAAGATTGGAAATCTTTTTATTGATTCATCGATAATAGACTCATAATTTCTAAACGGAAAGTATGTATCCTTCGCAACCTTTGTTAGGGCTCTTTTCGTATCCGCGTCAATAATCGTTTTTCTTTGAGCAATAAATAAGTTAAATCTAATATCTATCATTGCTTCGGACTGCACCTTATGATTACTCCGGTCGAATGTGACAGCGACTTCGTCATCTGCATCGATTATACCATTTTTGAACAATTCAAAAACCTTACCAATTCCAATCATGCCGAATTTCTCAAGTTCAACTGCTCTAAGCGCCCCCAAGCTTGCTCCTCCTACGACAGTTAGGTTTTTTCTTACGAGGATGCTGTAAACTTCTATCGGAGTGGGAGGATAATCCTGCAAAAATAGACCATCAATGAGTCCAATTACTCTCTTGGTATCCGATAATCCTAATAATGCAAGAAGGTCTCCCTTCTTTGCTGGAGGTTTGTAATCCGCATCGAGAATAGCTTTTGCTTTCTCCAACATAAGGCTAGGCCCTAGAAAGATTATGGGCTTATCCATTTCCTGGCAGATATCTCCTCGCTCTCCAACCCATGATAGATTTCGTTATTTTGAATGTTTCAAGCCCGGGCAATATTGCTCGTACTACTGGTATTTTTATGTCTTCGTTTGATAAATCCACAATTATCGCCCTTCTAATTCCAGCCCGTCTAAGGTTATCTAAAATTAAGTTAATATCGTCTAGGATATCATCATTAGAAAATGACCTAATGTCTGATAACCTAACTGTCTTGTTCGATTGCATAAATTGCCATGCCTTTTTCTCATCGGTATTATCTTCTGAATATAGAATTTTTCTTAAATCGTCCCTTGCTCCATGGATGTTAGCCGCCCTACTTTGTGAAAGCTCCGTTATGGCACGTACTAGTGCTATTCCCGACTGTGGATGGGTTCCATACCCTTCGGTCAAATAGCCATAATTGTGGCTTAACCACTCTACGCTGCTGACGCTAAAAGTTGGTATTCCGATATCTGATGTAACGTCTTTTATGATCAAGGGAATACCAGCGCCTGAAAATTTCTCTACTAGGTCATGTAATACATGATAGGGTGTAAGCTCTGAAATATTCAAATCGGCAAAGACGTATGGGTCGTCTACAAAATTATTTAAACTTAAAGATGATAGCGCATAACCATCTGACTTTAACGAATCATGTACTTGGCGGAGAATATGAAACGGGATGGCGCTAGCACGGAGCTCGGCCAAGCTCGTGGCATCTCGCTCTATCACCTCACACAATGAGTGGCAAACAGCCTCTTCGATAACATTACCTGATGCAAGTCCATTAGTATGATGAAAAGCGAAGGGATCGACCGCAGAGGCCTGTGGAGAATATCTAAACAACGCCAAGGAAGCGGGAACAAGAATTTTCTCGTCGGTAAAAAGATCTGAGCCCTCAACAAATTCCATAGGCATGTCATTTCTGTACTCAAAGCGCAGTGGCTCTATGACCTCATTGGGATGAAGTACTGTATGTGATTTGGACAGATCATCGTAGCTTCCGTAAATAAATTTTTTTTTCCACGACGTAGGGAGAGAACAAAATCTTTCTATACATTCCATCATCACACTGGCCTTGGCTTGTAATTTTGTCGTTCCTTTGCCACTATAAACCCAGATATAATCCTCTGTACCAGGCAAGGTGGCAGAGTAATTTGCTATACGAAGCCTATCCATGTCTGTAATATCTGCAATCCTTGTAACCCCAATTTTCTTGCATATTGGATCTGCAAAGTTCACTGTTTCTTCGGCTGGCTTCACTCTTGAAGAAATGCTTGATCTCCACTTCTTTCTGCTAGTTAAATTAAGCGGCAGTCGATCCACAGCCATGGTGTTGTACTAAAGTTCTTATCAATTTTGCGAACCCCACATCAGCAATACATATATAATGTGGAGACGGATTGTGCTGTTACTTGGATCCTAAACAGAAGGACGCTGAGATCATTAGCGAAATTCTCCTCAAAGCAGCTAGTGAACCTGACTTCAGAAATATGCTAATCAGAAAGCCCACTGAAATATTGGACCAAGATAATATTTCACAAGAGGCCAAAGTAGTAATCAGGAAAAGTATAGTTGATTTAACGCAGTGATCGTCATTAGGCCTAAAAAAATTTGCAAGCGATCTTTCATACGCCTCGATATATGATATTCTTCTGATTCCTACACTACAAAGGTAACTTTTCAGAAGACAGGGCCTTTACAAATAACTACCAACTGAACAATCTCTGTATAGTGAATATTAGAACAAGCAATGCATAC
>JBKPEX010000058.1:0-2040 GCA_046728625.1 Thermoproteota archaeon | reverse complement strand
AGTTAGCACTCAACATCCACACTCCTTTTTCCGAGTCTTTGCTCAGAAGACCTTTGTTTTTGTTCGCTGTGAGTTCATTCTCAATATAAGACAGGTTTGCTTTCTTACAGGTTACTTCAATTAGTCTGTGTTGCGGCTTGTATTTTACACAGCTGCTCTGTTCCGCGTTTGTAACAGGAAATGAGGAGAAAGGAGAAAAGGACAACATCAACAAGAATGAAAGCAGCAAAATAAGCACAATGCTCGAGAACTGCCTTGAAATGAAAAATGATGGAAAATTATCGGATCTATTTCCCAATTTCATTTCAAACGTGTCATACATGACCAATCTGGAAGTCAATACAGTAAGTTTCATTCGGTATTTAAGTACATCTCGTTTTATTAGAGATGGAACATCTTTTATCAAGTAATGTATTTCGATGTAATTTGAACCTGTTCTAGTTTCAATTCAACAGTCTCATCCCAGTATTGATCCTTTTGTAATTTTTTAGCGGATGCAAATAATAGTTTAGATGATGTTCTGTAAGGATCGCTCACATAATTGACGAAAGCCTATTGTAATTATTCATCTTCAGACCAATTCGCGAGACACAGCACAACTCAGGCCAGGATTATGGCTGGTAATGCCTATAAGACTTAAGCAAACATATATTGTGTGAAAATATGCAAACGCAGTTATTAGTCAGGGCTCTATCTGCGATTCCAACTTCACCAACCATTATCAGTTTAGAAGTATTTCAATCTAAATCGGGGATTAGCGGTAAAACTGTTGCGCGACAGGTGCTATATTTCTTAGGGAAATTTGGCATAGGATCATTTGCATCAGGTGGTGTAAAGTTTTCTAATATAGATCGGCTTAAAGCAGCGTTGGTTGCCATAGAGATGGGCTGCGATATAGAGTTGATCTCTAAAAGGATAGACTGGAGAGACTTTGAGTGCTTAACCGCCCATATCCTTGACTCGTTGGGTTATCATATTAAATCTAACTTACGCCTTGTTAAACCCCGGATCGAATTAGACGTTGTAGGTATAAATACGAACTTTGCAATAGTGATTGACTGTAAACACTGGAACTACAACAATGCGTCTGCTTTATCAAGATTTGCCAAGAAACAAGAGAATCGCACAAAGATTTTGTTGAACAAAGATGAAGGATTACACCGCGCGCTTCCTGTCTTAGTCACTCTCCACTCCTCTAACATTCATTACTCTGACGGTGTACCAATAGTTCCTATAAGTAAATTCAAACTATTTGCAATCGATCTTGATCGTTATGAAGGTACTATTAGATTTGTAAATAGACACAATAATCGATCCATTGTACATTAGAGGACGAAAGGTGGGAAAATTTTGAGAAGCACACGATTACATAAATTACATTTACCCAGATTATATATATGCAGATATAGATGATTCTATAGTGATATAGATAGGAGAGATATCTTAAAGACTTTATTATTATATTTGGCGTTCCGTGAATACTCCTAAATTATTATATACATTCTGATCGCTAGCCTATTGTTGAATCAATCCAGTTTAGAAAGGATTTTACAATGCCTGGTAGAAGAAAAGTTTATTGTAAAGTTGCTAAGGGATCTTGAAAAGGGCACGGCTTTGGAGACAAGAGGTGGAATGCAATTATGTTCCGGAACTAAGGAATCGTCTCAAACCCATCCTATAAATCGCGTTACGTACACTAAGATGAACTAATTTGAAGCTGTATGCATGGAACAATCTCGATCGGCATGCATTAGGCAGATTTTCATTCTTTGTTAATCGGCCAGAATCTTATCATAGATTGTATTTACTTTTGATGCTTAAATCTTTCGTAGATATGATACATGGTCCTGTAAGAGGAATCCATGTCATCCTGAGTTCCTACGCGTGTTTTCGTTCTTTTTACGTTTCTACTTATTTCTGTTCGGTTTGCACTAAAGATGGATTTTGAAAATCTATTTTCTTCTTTTATATATCTTTTAATATGTTTGACAGCGAACGGATTCGCAGTAAGCAATGCAGTAATTAAATCAATGTCATCAT
>JBKPEX010000101.1:0-2469 GCA_046728625.1 Thermoproteota archaeon | reverse complement strand
CCCTTGTGATGGATTCTTCAAGTATTAATTCTTCATCGCTAGTTCCACCTGTTATGATGGCGAGTATATTGCAAGTTACGAGTGTCTGTATTGCCTTATTATTTCTTAGAACTTCATAATCTGTAATGACAAGATCAATTTTTTGTTCCGCAATTGTTGATAATATAGCCTCAGTTGTGTCATGGGATATTCTGACAAGGTAGTGATTTGGTATATTTTTTTCCTCTATCATTTTCTCAAGTGGTCTAAATGTCCGCCTAGCCGATTCAGTGAATGCGGATCCAGCAGAGAGAGGGGTTTGATGTGGTACTGTAATTACTCTTAACACATTAATTTCTCCATCATTTTCCTTTGCAAATCTAATTGCATATTTTAGGAGCCTGTCAGGATTATCTGGAGTATAAGGGATGAGAATTCTGTAATCTTTCCGTGTCAAATCGCCTTCGCTGGTAATTATAGGTGAATAATGATCAATTTCTTTTCTAAAGGTATAAATTCTGTAGATTGCAAAACCTATTAGAATCCATACGATGCAAATGAGCCAACTCATTGGATGAGCAATAAGGAGATATATTGCAAGTCCTAAGTTTAAAAAGACTCCGACAACTTGAATAATAGGAAAGAAGGGGGTCTTGAATCCATAATCAAGCTTTTGCCCATACATTTTTCTTATAGTAATAACTGAGATATTCACTTGTGTAAATAAAAGCAAGAAAATCACACCAGAAGCAAGAGCGATTTCATTGAGTGGCAGAGTATAGGCCACTACAGCCATAATTGCAGCAGATATTGCCGTAGCAATGTACGGCGTCCTGAACTTGGGATGAATCAAACTGAGTTGATTTGGTAAATTATAATGTCTACCCATAGCAAAGGCAACTCTAGACGAAGAATAGGTCGTGGCATTTAATGCAGCCAGGCTAGATACAATTCCACCAGCAAGAATAATAAGAGAACCATATGGTAAAAATACTTGAGCAGCTTTCATTATTCCTAAATCACCATTTTTACCTATGAAACTCCATGATGGAATATTGCCAATATTTTTAGGCGAAAGTGCACCTATTGAGACAAATGCAACAAGGCAATATAGCAGTACAACAAGAGTCAAAGAAATAAAAATTGCTCGCGGGATGTTTTTCTTGGGATTCTTAACTTCTTCACCAGTTTGAACTATTATTTCATATCCTTCAAACGCAATAAATGTTAAACCCATAGCAGCAACAATCCCTCCTATTCCCAGAGGTGCAAAGTTGTTAGAAATATTAGAATACCAATTATGACCATTATGGATGGTCAGAAAGCCAGCACATATCAATGCAAAAATCGTTCCAAGTTGAATAACAGTTACTATTATTCCAGTTTTGCCAGTCTCGGATGCCCCTCTGATATTGACATACATAAAAACAATGACAGATACAACGGCTAGTAGCTTGTCAAAAGGAATAATTCCTAACAGAGGAGTATCTCCGACTACCCCTATCATCTTTAACAAACTGAATTGAAATGAGCCAAATCCTACAGCATATAAACTTCCAGCAACAATATGAGCAAACCATGCCATCCAACCGCTTATAAAAGCATTTGGCCTAGGCAACCCTTCTCTAACCCACAGGTAACCGCCTCCAGCCTCAGGCATTGCTGACCCCAGTTCTGCATATCCCATAGCTGTAAAAAGCGTGATAATTCCATTAATTAGAAAGGCGATAATAACAGCACTTCCTGCAAGGCCTATTGCCGGGCCGACGAGGACAAAAATTGCACCGCCGATCATACCAGCAATTCCTATCATAACTACGTCAATAAGACCAAGTGTGCGTACTAGACGATGCTCATGAATGCGTTCCCGCGATGATGCTTCTGACATCCCACCAACGTCACGGTCAGGATGATATGATGACAAATGGTGTAATGCACATCAAAGAAGACTAATTAAAAGTTTGGCAAGAACATTTAATTACCCGGTTCTTTTAGCTGACGATTAAAATAACAGAATTTTGTGTATCTCATGACATCGCAGGAGGATTAACCGCGCTAAGATTTAGACTAGAGTTCCGCACCGTGATTTGTTCTGGTAGAGGAAGCAGAGGTATATTCTCTAGATCATCAATATACTACGAAATTCTTCACTCCTTCACATTTGCTTTTATTCATTGTTAATACCGTTGCAAATCAGCTCGCTGGAACTAAGATCGTTTTTGCCTGTTTGAATAAACAAGGCTTTATAGATTTATCTTCGATTTTACACGCAGTAAAATGCCACGCCATTTCGAGAGCCAGATATGTCGATACAAATCCAACTACCGCATAAATACCCAATGTTATGTCTTCAAACATATTCGGTTAATGATGTCTAATCGCGGTTTAACTACTTTTATAAAGACCGTTTACTAGTAATTAGCATCGCTGCTTAGGAAACTTTTTTAATAGGCCCAAGGGTTAGAGTTTCGATTATTTATACTTCCCATC
>JBKPEX010000027.1:0-2008 GCA_046728625.1 Thermoproteota archaeon | reverse complement strand
ATATTGCTATTCTCCTTGTGTATTCTTTCAAAGCCTGTATAGGTGTATAGGTATCTATATACATCATTTACCTATCTATTTATCATCCACTTGTGTTACTATTTTTTGGCTGCATTCATCCTAAGAACATCTACTTGGCCACTGTGCAACCAGTCCTTTAATTCGTCATGCGTTGGCTTAGCTTCATGCTTACCGGCTAGATGAAGATGCAAAAGAACATAGTTAACCTGATTTAACAATGGTTTGTTTCCTTCATCGCCTGCACGAGTCTTCTTCTTAAGATCTTCGGGAACAGTTTTCCACCAATCATCAAATGTCCTAACCATACGCCAAAATTATAGTTGAACCTTAATAAGCCTTTTGGAATTTCTCAACTGGCCGCAAGCGATAAATTATAATTAATATATTATAATTCTTTTAACGGGAGTTTATGTATATAAAAAAACGGTTTTACTTTTAATAATTATAACGACGTGGAGGTGTAAAGGATAATATAAAATATATAATAAACTAGAAGATACTATTAACTAAAGTGCACGATGGCTTTTACAACTCAGGAACTTCTAAAAGCTTATGTTGCATATCAAAAATTCAGATCTTCACATCCACGACCTCATCATGAGCGGTATATATTTCCTTTTTTTGCAGGATCATACTTCACTTACCGGAAAATAGATATTATAAGAATAGTAGCCATCGCAAATTCATTGTCAGATAATCCAAGCTATATAGATGTAGGTTGCGGATATGGCGATTTTCTAAAGAAAATAAGAGAATTTATTCCTAATGCTATAGGCATTGAAAAGGATTGTAGCATTTTCTACATTTTCCGCATAGCCAAGCCGGATTTTATATATTCCACACCCGTAGAACAATTAGATAAAAAAACATTTGATATAGCATTTGTTGGATGGATGGAGCCGGGAGTAGATTTTCGTAGATATGTAGCCAGTTTTGCGCGATGTATCATTACAACCTTTGATGCAGGGGGTCAATGCGGAGTCAGCGGCGGATGTGAATATGAAGAATTTGGCCTTGAAAAAATTGCTTGGTGGAGAACACCATCTTGGATCGACATTAACAGTGAGTTGATGAATAGGTTTTACACACCCAGTCTAACTGAAAATAATGGGAAAAAGAAAGAGGACTTAGCAGCATTTCGAACAGCCCATAATTTGTGGTATGTATATGCAAGACCCGATACAGCAGATAAGGTGATTTCAGCTTTAAAGTTACATCTAGAGAGAGAAGAGCAGCTATTTATGAGAGAAAGGTTTGAGTTTGAAATACTCCTAGATGAATGTGGGTTCCACTACAAAGAAGAGCTTCCTTTGCTCTTATCGAAGGAAAAACAACTATGGAAGGTGAGCTTCGATTAGATGATTACTTGCCGGGACGTTGTAGAGAAACAGAGGACTATTATGGCTAAGAAGCATGTTAGCAGCACTAATACAGGTATGCGAAATACACGCCCTTGTATCTAATTACTTTGAGAAACATATGACATTAGACAAAGAAAATATTGGTAAAGCGTTCTCATCATTAGAGTACTTCAGAAAACATGCAGTTTCTCGCCATCATGAACGATATATTTTTCCTTTTTTAAGTGGTACATATTTTGCATATAGAAGAATCGATGCTATTCGAGTCGCCCGCATCGCAAATTCATTGTCAGATAATCCAAGCTATATAGATGTAGGTTGCGGATATGGCGATTTTCTAAAGAAAATAAGAGAATTTATTCCTAATGCTATAGGCATTGAAAAGAACTCTGAAATCTTCTATGAATATGCTATTGACAAGCCTGATTTCATAAGTACGTGGGATGCGAAATGGGGGATCGATCAAAGATATGATATCATTTTTGTTGGATGGATGGAGCCTGGAGTAGACTTTCGAGATGCAGTCGCATCCAAAACGGATGTAATAATAACAACACTTGATGAAGGAACCAGTCTGGCAGCAGAATTTGATGGACACGATTATAACAGGGTCGCTACATGGAGGA
>JBKPEX010000164.1:0-1793 GCA_046728625.1 Thermoproteota archaeon | reverse complement strand
TTATAGCACTACAAAATAACAATGAATAGGGTTCATTGTGAACTTAAAACAGTGGTGCGATGTAGATGAGTGTTTATACATTGCCGAATCCGATGAACGGTACAAGCAATATGCGGGTTTGGACTATAGCGAACAATTAATACAAAAGCTAGCCGAAATGAAATTAAGAAATGCACAAATATTTCTTAGCTCATTTTCAGAGCCCAAAGAAATAATTCTTAGTGCAATAGAGAATATAGCAGATGCTAAAACAAAAAAACTAGAGCTCAAACTGCATAATGTAAGAAACAAAAGGATCGCATCTACAAAACATCAAATTGGAAACGCTCCAGTTAATTGGAGTACATGGCGACAATTTAATAGTATTCAAAACGATCCAACGATAAGGAAAAAAGTATTTGATGAATTCATAACCAAGACAAAATATATTGCGCCGATCATAGAGAACCGTTTTAAGTGTATCAAAGAAGTTTATCAAGAAATTGGCAGCAGCATCAAGATTAATACTTCCATTGATGAAAATCCAAACCGTAAACGCAAAATCAAGGTTCGTCCGGATCGGACCAAGGTTATAAAAAACCCTCTAGATGGATATCTAGAGGCTGAAAAAATCTCTTACATCCAGTTGATTAATTTCGTAAAATCTCTAGGTAGCATAGCCAAAAGGCCTTTTAGAAATTTCCTTGAAGACATTTCTATAAAAGTGCTGAAACGAAATGCGGAATACTACGATGATTTTTATTATTTTCGTAACAAGGTTTATTCAGACTTTGAGAAAAATTTCTCCAGAATCGATCCTCTTAAACAGGTTAGTAGAACATTAGATAAAATGCGGTTTGATCGTTCCAAAATTTTCTTTGATGTTGAGGATAGAATAAATAAATATCCTTCGCCGATATGCTTTTTTATTCAGATTCCAAATGATATTCGAGTACTTTATAAAAGTGAAAGTCCTTATTTTGATCTGCAGGCATGTTTTCATGAAACAGGCCATGCCATACATGCATCCTCTATTGAACCATCTTTAGAATATTGGAGCAGATATAACTTCCCAATGGGGATAGCAGAAATATTTTCGATCTTTCTAGAAAGATTGACTAAAAACAGGCTATATCTAAAATCGCAATTAGGGATCACTGATGAAAGGATGCTAGACGAAATTACAGAAAGAAACCGATTCATGGAATTATTTTTTTTGACATTTTATACAGCGAATTCGTTGATGAAGGCTGAATTTTGGTACAAAAATCTTTCGCTCGACCATGCAACTTCTCTTTATTCAAAACTTATTACAGATTACACCGGTTTGGAAGTCCCAGGTGAATATTGGATGCTTCATCATATTTTACCTGAATCAATTATGTATGTTCCTAGTTATTTGATTGCTGCTGTTAGGGCTTTAGAGCTAGAGATCTATTTACAAAATAAATTTGGAGAGAAGTGGTGGTCAGAAGACAAATCAGGAGATGTCATCAGACAGATAATGAGGCCAGGTGCAGAGATAGAATTATCAAGATTCTCCAAACTTGATAGCAAATTATACATCGATAAAATGCTTAATAATAGTTGACTGGAAACTATAGAGATTTTGAAATATCCAAACCTTATAGGTTAGGTTTTTACGTATTTTAATGCGTCTTCACTACTACAACGATCAGGTTGGAAATATGCTCAATCGCATTTTCACCGAGATCGACTCAGGTTAATCAAGCTAATTGAAGGAATTTACATATATAAACTAGTGAGAAATAACACTGAGCAAAAAAATAAATTATAACGGATTAGGCAGATGG
>JBKPEX010000344.1:0-1873 GCA_046728625.1 Thermoproteota archaeon | reverse complement strand
ATTCTAATAACAGGAAATTAATGCCCAAGTAAGGAGAAAAATAATCTAGAATCTAAAAAGGTCTGATTATAGTAATGAAAAAACATGATTGGAAGAAGAGGCAGAAGAAATTAGTCAAAAACAAACCGGATTTTTTGAACTTTATTAGAGTTTCAATATGGATTAATAGAAAGCAATTCAAGGCATCAAGCTATAAACAAAAAAAATATTATTATTTATCACAGCAGTAGAGATTGACTGACCTTACAAGTATGTTAAAACTTTACATGAAGCATAATCAAACATCAATGTAAAATTAGACTTTTTGAATTATTTTAAAAAAAGTATTTATCTATCCTATATTACAAGTCTCTTTTAATGAACAGGAAGAAGACAATAGCATTAAGCACTTCTGCTGCTGCCTTTTTAATAGTAATAATATTTGCAGTATTAGCAGTAACATCTTCGATTACAACAATAGGAGGAGATGTTAAGACCGCAAGTGCAGCACTAGCAAATACAGCAAATAACTCCAAGAACACAGCAGTTAAGATACATGCTGGTGGAGGAAATGCTACTGATATGTTAGCTGTCTTTGTACCACAGCATATACAAGTTAGTGTAGGCCAAAGTGTAATATGGGATAATCCAACAACAGTGGCTGAACCTCATACTGTCACATTTGTATTAGATAATAAAACAATGACTGGTATAGTTTCGCCATTAGCTGTTGTACCAAATTCTACACGATTTGAGGCCATACCTCCTAATTCAAATAATGAACCGCTTAAGGGACCTGGTCCAAATAATGTTGTAATAGCAATTAATGCAAGGAATTACATTCCAACGGTAATTGACTCACAAGGTAGTGCAAGACATCTTCCACCACCAACTGCAGCTTATACTATCAACGGCAATGAAAAGTATATCAATTCTGGTTGGTTAATTCCTAAAGGAATGGAAAAAGAATATCCTGGATCTTCTACAGCTTTCACAGCTACCTTCCAAAAAGCAGGAACATATCACTATATATGTCTTATCCACCCATGGATGACTGGATCGGTTAATGTAAAGTAGTAGAGTAAGTGACGACAGAAAGATATCTCTTTTTTTATTAGTTAATACACTTCTTTGACATCCCAGGTAACCAGTCAGTACACACACAATATAACTTCAAAACACATAAAAAAGTAATTTTGAAGCTAATATGGATTTAATCTGGAAAAATGTATTTAATATCTAATCACGACTGTATATTATGGATATAAGTCTAAAGCACATTGCATTACAGTTATGCACCTGCACATGGATTGAAATAATGACTGGTATAGGAATAACTTTGTACCTTCTATACCTTAACAGCTATACACTAGCAGCTATAACTGTGGCTGTATTTACTCCTCTTATCACATTTCATTTTGTAATGTCAAGGATCTCAAAATCTGAAGATTATTGCAATGGATCAAAATGCTTTAGATATTCGCATCTTTCAAAGAAAAATAATCATACAGAGATCAATAGATAGCAAATTCATGAGTCAGGGAAGGAAGATTTGATAAAAACGATGAAAGTGTGAGTAAATGTATTTTTCGCTTGTCCTATTTATATAACTATAAGGCCCTATAATATGAATAAAAAGAAAATCATTATTATTATTATATTGGTCGTAGTAGCAATACCTTTTGGCGTATACACTATTTCTCCATTGTTTACTAGCAATACAGTAAATGAGCCCTTACCAACAACCGTCACAGTTGTAAACAAAAAGGAGGCATCACAAGCATATCAGAAATTTGTTTCAATGAATGATCAAGATAGAATGACTGCTGCTAAACAGATGAGTCAAAGGCAGAAAAATATGGTTATGATTGGGGCTGGTCAGATAAATAATACT
>JBKPEX010000294.1:0-2587 GCA_046728625.1 Thermoproteota archaeon | reverse complement strand
GTATAATTCCAAGGCATTTTTGACGAATGTCCTTGTGGTCTAACCGTAACATGTCAAGGCAGACCTGAAGTGTACGCTCCACAGAGGCTGAAGCAACGCCTTGGTTTAAATTTGAAGAATGGGCTTTGTCTTGACTGCTTTTCCCACGATGTAGTTCTGAATTCGCTTGAACAAATGTCATACTCTTATACGGTTACATGTTATTACTTCGAATAAAAAATGAACCCAACGGTGTTATAGATATAATTATAATAGATGTGTAATTAGATATTGTTAAGTGATTTTCGTGATTCTATAGGTTAGTGTATATATTAGCTAAACAATATTCTGGTTTTCTTACCAATATTTCCAACTTGATAAGGATTTATAGTAGTTTTAACGAAAAGCTTATTTTCTAGTCCTATTGACATTGCTTTGAACTTAATATAAGTAGAATCATTTTTTAGTAGTATTGTAACACATACATTTTTAACTACAATTGAACTCATAGAAAGCGGGGTCATAGACTTAGGCAAAAGAAAAGTATTAAGCGAATCTCATCTTAAAGAGTTGGTCACACCTCAGAAAGGTGAGCTGCTAGGTCGTGTCATAAAGCTAGTAGGCGGCGATAACATTATCGTTAAAAGTACTGACGGAAAGATAAGGACCTGTCGTATACGCGGAAAGATTAAACGAAGAATGTGGATAAGAGATAATGACTTGGTGTTAATAGCACCTTGGGATTTTCAATCCGACAAAGCCGATATTGTGTGGAGATATATAGCAGCGCACGCTGATAAGTTGGAGCAAGAGGGATATTTGACCGGCATAAAATAGACTGTCTAATTTTTGATCACGTGTCATATCAATTAGGAAATATTCTACCGAATCGTGTTGCCAATTCCCAGCCGGAGATCTTTGTATGCTTAGCTTGTATGATGTCGATAGGAATCATGCTATGGATATATTTGTTCTCCAGTGTATCTGTCAATAATTTTGATGGCCTTGGTTGGACATGTTTGTGCTGCTGATAGAATTTGTTCAAACGTTCCTCCTATTTCCGATTCAACTTTTGCTTTGGGATTAAAATTCTTGTTTTTTTCCACTACGAATACCTTAGGTGCTAATGTTTCGCAACTGCCAAAAGCCATACACAAAGATGGCTCGACAATAATGTGGAATCTACCTTTGGGGATATCCAAAAGGTCTACGTTTGTGGTATCTTTTGTTATTCCTGATGAGACATTTTTTTTCCACGAGTTCTTCAGCTCTTCACTTCTATAACTATCATTCTGTTGGGCCTGAGCATTATCATTATGAGATTCATAAGTATACCTAGCTGAATGAGAATGATCTTTGCTTGGGCTGGCGGAATTAGAAGTATGACTAGAATTATTATCCATGTCGTTGTCAAATAAGTTATAATAATCCGTAACGTCATACTGATGTCTTTTTTCTCGATCTGATAGAATCTCAAAAGCAGCGTTTATCTTTTTGATCATATCCTCGGAAAATGAGGAGTGATTTCTGTCAGGATGATATTTTCGGGCTAGCTTTCTATAAGACCTTCTTATTTCTTGGTAGGTAGCATGTTGTGAAACTTCTAGTATAGCATAATAACCTTTGGGATCCACGTGATTTATCATCTATCTATTAATAATTTATTCTTTTGACTGCTGAGTAATAAATGATCTTGCTTCTGGGTTGATCTAAAGCTCTTGTTGTACAATTTCTGATGGTTATGGAGGCATATTACTGACATCGATTTCTAATATGATAATTATTTTCCAGTTTATCAGAAGATTTTGGGACAAGATACTGTTTAACCAATTCAAAAGCAAGTGATTGTTAAACCGTATAGTGGTCCTGACATAGAATGGCGGCGTTAAAAGGATTTTTATCTAGCTAAGCCTGCCATATATGATATCATGGGTAACCCGAAGGGAACATCCAGCAAACCTACTGAAGAAACAATGCCCAAGTGGGCTGAAGATGAAATCAGAAGCGTCCAGTTCGGACAAGCAGAGGTGATATCTAGGATGGGATATATTCTTGACATTTATGAAAAAGACTTTAAAATAGATGTTCAGCTTTATTCTGTTTTACCAGATGGTAGAACTATTATAGAGGGACTCGACGTTCCGAAAACAATGAAAATGACTGATTTCTTGAAGGGGTTTGTTTATGAATTTAAGATTAAGATGTATAGGGGATCCTTAAGTCCACAGCTCGTCGAATATTTGAAAACGAAATTCACATTAGATATGGATGCCATATATAAATTCGAACTTCAAGAATTGCAAATGATGGATGTTGAATCAGAGGCTTCAAGTTCGGTATCCTCTGAGCAAATAGACGAAGAAGAGAGCAAGTAAAACCATATTGTTTACAATTGGCGAAACAATTAAACGAATTCATTACATTATGACACTGCATTTGTATAAATAATAAATTGCTGTACTATTGCCTCAAGGCCCAAACGAATATATCTTAAGTATCCTCAGGACTTATCCTTCTTTTCTTAGTATCCAAGGAGAAATTTTATCTCACCACCTCGTGCAAGCTCCCGGAGGATGGTTATCCCATCCTACTCAAATCAATACAAATC
>JBKPEX010000014.1:0-3236 GCA_046728625.1 Thermoproteota archaeon | reverse complement strand
CTCTACCAGATTCAATTTTTGAAGATACTTGCTTTTCCATCTGTTTGCGGTAATTATCGAAATCTGCCATCATATACTTCAATTTATTGAGTGTGTTGTTGTATGACTCCTTAGTTTTGTTTAATTCTTCTCTGACCAGAGCCAGCTCTCGTTTTAATTGCTGGATTTCCTCCTCTGAATCATCTAGCTTATCATCATAATCTGTATCTTCTAGTTCCTTTGCTTCAACTTCTTTTTTGACTTCATTATACTCCTCTTCCATAGACCCTCAGCCTCCTGAAATTTAACAATAAGATAATAATTATCTATCGCTAATTTCTTGTAATAATTGTTGATTCTTTAAGCGATGTAACCTTTTTTTTATATATTTAGCTTTACTCCTTGCCTATTATCAGAATATACACGTACTCGATTCTGATCTCAAAATTAGACATCAGCTAGGAAAAAACACACACACATATAGTAATATATATGTCTCAAATGAGTTCACTAAATGATTAGTATATGTATGATGAAGAGGATGAGGAGATAGCTGCCATAAAATTGCGAAGACTGATGGAATTCCAGAGAAACATGAAGGAAAAAACATCTATGCAGAAGATCTCTGTTCCGATTAGCCTTACTGACTTGAATTTCAAAGAGGAGACTCTCAAGTATCCTTATTTACTCGTTGATTTTTGGGCTCCTTGGTGCGGTCCTTGTAGAATGGTTTCGCCGGTGATTGAACAATTAGCAAAAGAATACGCCGGCAGAATAGTATTTGCCAAAGTGAATGTGGACGAAAATCAGTCCATCGCAAAGTCCTTTGCTATTCAAAGCATTCCAACAATGATATCTTTTAAGAATGGAAAAGTATTTGACGTAATAACAGGTGCATTACCTAAAACTCAAATTGAAATTAAGTTAAAGCAATTACTAGCATCTGACAATCTATCATACACTCGATAAGTATTCTTGATAATAGTAGCAATTCAAAAAATAATAGGACTGAGATTACTTCTTATATCTCAGAAGTAGTCATCCCTAGATGAGGGAATGATGCTATAGCGACTCCCAATTCTCCTTGAATTTTTCTAATTTTAGTTGCGTATTCTGTCATTTTAGAATTGTCTGCTTGGACCTTGGCAATTCTGTAACCTTTCCAAGCTTTTCTTAGTGCTCCCCAACTTTGACCTGTGGTAAAACTGTTATTATTTTCTGCATTTGCGTTTGGTTCTATTGCGTCTTGATTAAGTGACATTATTGCTGTCATATCTATTTTGAGATAATCCTTGTTCATACTTAGAGCACATAGTTAACTTTATCAAATTTCATAGTAAAATAGTTAAACCCAAAAATAGTATATCAAATGAAATGATTATAATTATAGAAATTATAATTTTTAAAGATATTCCATGCAAGAATTACATGACTGCTAGAAAGATCATGTGCTTATGTAGCTTTTAAGCGTAGTTTGCCTTAATTGACGATTTCGCGCCACATGCTTCACACAACAAAAATCCGAGCTTTTTGTTCTTTTCCGTTCTAGTGTCTGGACTGCCGCACACAGGACATATAACGTAGTCCTTGATGTATCTATCAATTAATGCTCCAAAGGACGAAGGTTCTTTACGCCCAAGAAATATCACTCTATCCCCAGCGATGTAACCAGCAGAGGCAAGTTCCTTATTAAGATATAACAATAACTTTTCTGGCTCACGTCTCAGAGATTTTGGAAACTCCATGAAGTTTCTGAAAATAGTGCGTTGACCTACCCAGATTACTTGGGGAGTGGGAACCTCTAGTCTTGATACAGATTTTCTAGACGTATTACCCAACTTATCTTCTAAACGTCTCAGTAAAACTTCATATTCAAATTTTACAGGATTATTAGTCATATGGTCGCATATAAGGCGATAACAGTCTAATAAATGTGCTCTACTTATGTATAAATATTATTAGATGAAATGATAAACCCTTAATTCGCTATAAGCTACCTTGTAAATATCCTGTCTTGTAAGAAAAGAATCTCGTTAGTGTTATTTAAACTACCAACAACTAAGCCAAGAAGTTAGGATACTTTGCTGGGTGTTTAAATCCCGGTTAAATTCGCATCTCTCAAACGCTAATCGTTCATACTACCAATTTTTATATTTGTCATGTATCCTTAAAGATAATGCGTAATAAACAATTAAAGTCAATTTCTGTATTATATCCGTTAGAAAAAATGGAAGATACTCTTTGCGAGATTGGTTTTTCACTTGAGGGTGCAGTAACAATTATGTCTGGTGGTAAATTCTGGAAAAAGAAAACATATGTCAACGGCCAAGAAACAATTAGCATTTCTGATGAAATTGGTGATGCTTATCCAAAGGATCCTGTTATAACTATTTGTGCGTTTGAAAATACTATTTCAAAGGTTGTGGAAGGAATGAATAATGGTTATGCCTCTTTATGAGTGTGACGAATATCAATTTGTAGAAAACATTCGTAGACTAATTGAGACTTCTGAAAAGTTCCTTGTCAATAGAAAAATTGTCCTGCACGATGATGCCAAATACGGGCCAGCAATCTTACCTGACTCCGAATTTAAAGAATATACAAAGATATGTTTCAGAAAATCTCTAAAATCTACCGTTTTCTCCATAGTCCCGTTTATAGATGATTTTCATAGGCGGATGCACGAAGAAGGGGAAGTCTTGCATTCTTCTAGCAATCTAATGTATCCTAGAATGTCTATTCCCTATTATAGAGTAGAATATTCTGTCAATGTATGGGGAGGAACATACTTTTTTTCGTTTGATGCATTATTTAATCCACAGATTGTAATTGAGAAACGAAATATAAAGGACCGTCCTAAAGGAAATCTTGTTCATGTTATAAGATATAATCCTCCTAACGAGCGTCTCATTACAATTAGCTTACCTAATAACGTAATGGTTTTCGATATTAAGAACATGATTAGGGTAATAGATCATTCATCAAACTTTTAATATTAAAGGCTTATTTACATCGCTAGCAAATCGATTATATTTATAATGTTTCTCGCTACGCCAAATCGTTGTCCTGATACTGGCCAAATATAGTCATCAAGATACTGTTTGTGGTATTAATAGTTACTTGAGCCAAAGCGAACCTTATATGCAGAACAAACAATTAGGAGCGATAGTACAATATGACATGCCGAGAGTTAATTCTAGGCTTACCAATAAGAAGTAGGTATGAAAATAATATAAGGTGTAGACATCACTGCATAG
>JBKPEX010000275.1:0-3005 GCA_046728625.1 Thermoproteota archaeon | reverse complement strand
CTGTCATATTTGGCGAATTCATTAATATATACTATAAGTTTAGGATTTTTTTGTGACGGTAAGGACATGATATTTTAGTATACTTATTCTTTATATTTCATTTGTTGATCTTGAAGGCTATTGATCGATGTGTATAGAGATCTATGATTTTCTGTATCCGACGAAGACATTATAAATTCTGTATAGGATTAAAAAAACAGATTTTCTACAACCGAAATAATAATCAGCTACTGTTTGTTCCATATATGCAACAAGATGGAAGAGTTGCCTTAAACTATTTCAAGAGCTTCGAATAAGTCCCCTTATCTTATTTTGGAATTCTGGAGTCATGTCAGAATCACTCATATTATGTTCCGTAGTTGCATGTTCTTTTGCCTTTCGCATAATTTCTTCTTCTGTTTCTCCTTGTATAACCGTACCACAATCAAATCCAGCGTCCTTACAGGCTAATGTTTTCATATGATATATGTCACACTCTTCTTTTTAAAAGTTAGCATCTAGATTTGTCCTGACAATACAAAATTCAATGATAATTAAAGCGGCGATTAAACAAATGTATGTTTAATGTGAGTTTAGAACGACGATTAGAACAGAGAGCATTCTTTTATCATAACGGATACAGACATTCTTATAATCCTAAAACAGCGTTTCGCAGGCGTATCAATTCCTTCAACAAAGATATGATATAGGGCTCCAGACGGATTAATTATAAAATGAATATCTCTTAATACTTAAATACAAATCCAATCATTGGTGTAACGAAGTCAAGAAGAGTTTGAAGAGCACGAGCATTTTGTCTAATTTACTTTTAATACTGATTATAGGAAGTATAAGTTCTATTAATGGGTCCTTCGTTTTTGTTTCAATTTATTCTCAGCAGGAAAGCAGTGTAAGTAAGGATACAGACTTTCCGCTTCTCGGAGTTTCTATGCGTGGATACTACACAAGCTCCCCTGAGACAAAGGCAACAAAGTCAGCTACTCATCCTCCTCCTCCAAATTATTACGAAGATAGCTTCAGAATGATATCTCAGGCAGGAATGAATCATGTCAGAGTCTTGTTTTATTGGGAAGCATACCAAAAGAATCCAGTCCTATTTGTAAAGGAATTAGAAAGTGTTGCCAATGCCGCAGACAAATGGGGACTCAGGGTTTTGTACGATAACCACCAATGGCACACTTCATCTTGGCTAGAACCAAAAGGAGGAACGGGCTTTCCCTCATTTCTTTTTGAAAATAATCCTTCCTATAAGAAAGCAGGAGGAGGAAACACTCCAGATGAATCCGCAAAAATATGGTGGAGCGATTGGTGGGATAGATCGGTAAAAGACGTAAATGGCAACGATGGCTGGAGTCTTTTGGCAGACTTTTTGAAAAAAGTTATAGTACGAACAGTGGATAGTCACAGGAGTACATTAGGATATGAAATGTTAAGTGAACCCCAAATACACAGCGATAACCAGTGGGCAAAGGTAGGTGAATTTAACAGCTTTATTTCAAATGAACTGAGACCAGTAACGCATAAAATCATAGCTTACAGCCAGCAGGTGCCTGCAAGTATTAATTCCAAGACTATTAGTGTTACAGCAGAAAATCAAGCAAAAATGGCTCCAAGCAATAAAACTGGTGTTGTTTTCAAAATAAGTCTGTATGGTGTACCTACAGACCCTTATCACGGTGCTAGACTAGCGATGCTACTAAAGGCCGGAAAACTAGCGGGAGTTCCAATCTACATTGGTGAGTGGAATAACGTAGAACGAGAAAAGACAGGAGGAGTTTTTAAAATAAATCCTCTGAAAAGTGATATAAGCCAAGATGAAGTAAATCTTTTTATCAAAAAATTTAAGGAGATAAATATATGGGGTTGGGCATACTGGCAATGGAATTTCAAACCCAATAAAGAACCAAACTTCAATCTAGTTACAGTATCAGATAATGGTACATTGCATCCCACAAAATATTATCAGCAGCTCAGAAACGCGATTTCTTCAATATATGGCTAGCAATAAGACATAAACACAGATGGTAGAGAACAAGACATCGCCGAATGAATTTTTATCGCTGCTCTGGCTATTCGTGAGGTTCACTCGGGATTAATGTTATTATGTTCTTAACACCATTATCTGCAACCATTCTATGAGTATTGTTAACCTCCGATGCGTTGATGCCTACCTTACCCTACGTTGCAAAGCTAGGTCAATAAATAAGGAAGTAGCACTCATTGCAGCAAACACGAGAAATGGATTGAGCAAAAAATTCCGATAAGGACAACGACAGACATAGGATAATAATATGCTTTTAGCCTATCACTGGTTTTCAATGAATTGATATTATATGTCTCAAACGTGAGCGCGAGCTGTTATTTAATCGATTTAAACTTTTCTTAGCTCACTAAGTCATGGTCAGGACATATTCAATACAGCTGGATCTTGTTTCTACTATACGGTGGATTATCTTAGAGTTTAACAACAAATAAAATTAGCTCAGGCTAAAGTTTTTGATCCGAACGGTCTCCCGTTCTAGTTTGTTATTTTACTATAGAGTGAAGGTAAGTTACATTATCGTCTTATACTTGAAAGGTACCAAAGTAGCGACAGTGGAACATTAAGCAAAAGTTTTTATCTTCTCGAATATATTGAATTTCGATGATTTTTCGAACACTTGCACTAACAACAATTCTGATCTTTGGAATGCTTATTGTCCCTACATCACTTTGGTTCAACGTTTCTATATACGGTCAACAAGATCTAAACAAGGGAGCTAACGGCACAAGCTCAGTTGTGTTGCCATCATCATCGCCTGCTAAAAAATTGCATCCGGTGAAGATCACGTCACCAACTAAGGGTCAACAAATTCCGGTAGGGAGCAACTTAACAGTATTGGGAACATCGATCGATAATGCAAGTTCATCGTGCGGTGTTTCTGTTACTCTAAATGGTATCAAACCATATCAGAAAACAGTTCCAGCGGCCGGTCCAAATGATTACTCAAAATGGAATTTCACAT
>JBKPEX010000019.1:0-5420 GCA_046728625.1 Thermoproteota archaeon | reverse complement strand
GAAGGTAAAATGTACTTGCTTAGAGAATTTAATCCTTTGTAAAAAGCTGTTCCTGCCAAATGCTTGGCAGTAAACAATAGAATTTTGATCTGGCTTACTGATACTACTACAGCAAGAATTGTTTCAAGTTATACATGCTATACATAAAACTGCTACTGCTACTACTGTTTGCATGTCAGGCAAGTCATTTATAATCAGTGTTGTAAAATTATCATTATCGACTTTATGCTTATTGTGACACTACACAAGACATTTCTGAATCTCATCTATTGCTGCATTAGTCTTAAACGCAGATGGATTTAGAATAGACTTGGAAGCCTGATATCCAGAAGCTCTTAATTTATCTATTACCTTTGTTAATGGCATGGAATTAGTTTTCAATTTGGACGCTATTTCATCAGAGCGAAAATAGTAAGGAATATCATCAATTTCATCAGAGCAGATTAGTAATAATTTATTCATAGTCTCAGTACCGGTAATGCGGTTACTTGTGTTAGCAGGACAAAGATTCTTTGTGTTTATGCTATTTTGTGAATCCTGTGTAGTAGTCGTCATCATCCTATTCACAAATTGTCTGTCAAACAGCCTCCCTATCCATAATTGACCTCCCACGTTGTACCTTTTTTGACATATTTGGCAATTTTCTGATTTATTATACTCTCTTATTGAATTTCTGTTTCCGCAGAAATGGCAATGCCTCAAGTATCCTATATTATCATACACATTATTTGCCTGACTATTACTAATCGAAACTTTTACGTATACTCTCATATAATGTAAATTTGCATGTGCAAAAAGTGGACTAATAGCAATTCCTAGTCTTGCGGCTGTCAAAGCAATAAGAGATAAAAGAAGACGAAGAGCAACTTCGTTAGCGTAATGAGTCCTAAGTGGTCTTCCTAGGTATTTTCGTAGACAGACATTTGGATATACTCCACAAAGTACTGCTGTATCTGTTGCAGTCAGTGAAAGCATTCCACCATTCGACACCGACCTGAGTAAACAATCAACATATTGGGATGGACTGCCAAATGGATCTAGATCCACGATCGCAAATCTTGCATCTTTTGGTGCAGAGTGCGATATCAGAAAATTGCAAACCTCATCTACTGAATAATAGCATTTTTCTTCTATAGAATTTAATTTTGCAGATTTTTTTGCTGCTTCTATCGCTGTGACATTTAGATCGTTTAGATATACCCGCTCTATTCCTGGAACTTCAACAGCTACTCTTAATGCTCTTGCACCTATTCCACTTAATGAATCTGCAAAGGTTCTTTTACTTTCTTTTAACCTTGTCAAGAAGGCATTGTATGCAGCTATAGATATATCTCGATTTAATCTGGCTGAGGTGTTAAAGAAGGCGGGACTCTTTGGTGGGACTTGTTTGGTTATAGAGTCTATTGGAACCAATAATCGAATTTTTCCTTCGACTATTTCTGTGAATTGCTCCATCATCATGTTCAATGACTAACCATCTATGCTGCATCTTGTCACAATATTTATATTAATAGAAGAGAACGACTGAATTATCCATCACTTCTAATTATATAGCAACTTCTCCACTCATGTCTTATGGACGCTTAAATAGTATTCCACACCAAGTATAAAGTAGCAGATAATATGAGTTCTGATCGTTTCAATTGTATAACAATATATAAATTCTCTAGTGAAACATATAGGAAGAGGATTTACTATAGTTATATTACCCAAAGACTGAATGTTGCTATCTAACGAGTAAATACAATCAACTGCACCAATTCTTCTTTGATAAATTTGACAAAGTTATCATGTTATCACCTTTTTTTGGTGACCTTGTAATACGACCATAATAATACCTAGAATATGATTGTTGACACATTTCCTTGTTTTTCTGAAGAACACCTTTATGTTTATTTGTAAAATTATAAAATTATAAAATCTTACTAAAATAATTTATAAAGAGATTTTTACATGGTATACATATACACTTGCTTCAGTTTATTAATAGTAATAAGAATGATGAAATTTTTATAGGCGGAGTCGATGAGGCTGGACGAGGTTCAATTCTTGGGCCTATGGTGATAGCAGGAATAGGAATTAGGAAATCCCAGATTTCCGGATTATATAAATTAGATGTAAAAGACTCTAAGCTGTTATCAGCAAAGAGGCGGAGTCAGATTTTCTCGGATATTCTTGGTTTGGCGGATTCAGTGAGTGTTTTCATTATTAATTGCAGCCAAGTTGATCTCAATGTTTTTTTTAATAGATTAAACAGATTAGAGGCAGAGACTATGGCTCTTATTGTAAACAATATTCATGCAGATAGAGTATATATCGACTCTTGCGATGTTAACCCTGAGCGGTACAAGCATTGTATAGAATCTTATCTAGATCATTCAAGCACAAAAACAATGATATATTCTCTACATCATGCGGATCGTTTGAGTGTAGTAGTATCTGCAGCATCAATTATAGCCAAAATTATAAGAGATTACGAGATCCTACAAATCCGCAAAGTTCATCCTAATATAGGAAGTGGGTATCCTTCTGACAAAAAAACAATGGGATTCATAAAAAAATGGGTTAATGAAAATCAATCAGCACCAGAATTTGCTCGAAAATCATGGAAACCACTGAGGATTATGCTAGAAGAACGATCGCAACAATTACTGTAGTAGTAGAGATCATATATAGATAATCAAAGTGTTGGACGATAGATGCCATATATTAAGCCATGATCTTTATCAAATGGCTCTAAATTTACTATTTGTTCTATATAAAAGCCATTATCTTTTAGTTTTTTTGACTCTTGTGATATTACTTGTTTTGGATCAGTTACCACGTCAATACTCCTTGTTTTAACTATTAGCAGTATTATACCATTTGGCTTTAGGTAAACTTTGCAATTGGCTATAGCAATATCGGTTTGATCTGGCTGTGCAACGTCACAGTAAATTACATCTACGTTACCAAAGACAGAAAAATATGAATGAGGTTTTCTTGCGTCTTCTATTATAGGAATTACATTTTTACGTTTTGACGCAACGTTTTGGATTAATTCTCTTGCCACTCGGGCCGCCGGTTCTACTGCATATACAATTCCGTTCATGCCCACAATATCTGAAATATGACTTACAGTTGTTCCTGTTGATGCACCAAGGTATAATACTTTCATTCCATTTAATATGGGAAGAGTTTTGAGTCCTTTTTTAAGAGCGCCTGATAACTTACTTCTATATGGATCCCACAGACGATATTCTTCACCCTTATATTTAATCAGCTTCTCTCCGTATACAGTAATTCCTTTTATCAAATTGAGACTTGCGACTTGTTTTTGACCTTCAACTACTACCCATTTAATTGGAATATTTATGTACTCCGAATTATTTTGTGACATAAATGGCGTGCCATTATTATTAAACATAATATCCACACATAAGAAATTGTAAGAACATGTACCTGAAAATTAGTCAGTATCTACGCTTTCCAAACCTTCTTTTATCTTTTTTTCGCTTTCCCCTTCTCATCCTAGTTTCTTTATCCTTGCCTCTAAAAGTCGAAATTTCTTCTCTTTGATGATGACGATAGCGTGCTTTTTCATGTCTTGACCCTTTAAACGGCTCTCTTTCCAGTATAGGGGGTGGTTCCTTATATTTTTCTTGAATCTCAACAATTCTGCTATTAAGTCGATCCGCTATAGACAGGTCTCTTCCTGTTCCATGACGATATAGATCAATCCTTGCAGCGATTGCCACTTTTGAGGCTATTGCTCGAGAGATTTTACCGCGTTGCCATTTCGGAGCAGAGTGGATCAGTGAATGCTGAAATAATAACCCATGTTTGGGTGGTCTCGCACCAGTTTTTAAGGATCTGAAAAGCGCCTTTTCAGCTCCTAAAATTTGAATGGTACTCGCAGGAAGTAAGCAGAGTCTATTTAGACTTCCGGCTCTGGCAATAATTCTTGCTCCCAGAGAAGCTGTCAAAAGGCCTTTGATATTTGGTGCTACTGCTTCCATATTGACTTCAAGATGTTCCGATAGACTTTTACGTAATTTAGATAAAGAAATAACCTCATCTGCAAGTTTTTTTACAATTTCTAGGTTTGAGATAGTGATATCCCCACCTTTACTTCTATTTGCAGCATCTATTATCATGTCGATCCTTCTATCTTGAACACCCACAAGGTTGGCTAACAATTCTCTATTAATTTCTTCTCTGAACCCTGCTTTGCTAACGATTTCTGCATAAGTGTTTATATTCTGAACTAAATGATCGAGTTCAGGAAAATGCAGTCCGTACCATTCTCTCATTCTGGCTCCCATTACATTAACTATTTTATCAACTTCATCAAGAGAGTTCACAGACTGAATAATATGCAAGTCTAGTTTTTCTGAAGCCTGTTTTATTCTAGACGAGGACAGATCTATAGCAAAATCTCTTAAGGCCTGTATCGCATCAATTTCATTATCTGCCAGACCAGATTTTACAATTAGTGTAGCTTTTTCACTTTGAATTTTCTGTACCTTATCTTGTGACATCATCTTGGCATTAAATCCAGCGTGTGACAAGTAAGAAAGGATACTATTATCGTTGACCAAGATACAATCATAGTGATTTATTTTTTCGAGAATCTGTTGTATTTCTTGAGGAACCTCGCCATTTTTTATCAGGCGATATGAACCTATGGCATTATCGAATTTCTTTGATATAATTAAGTTATCTTTTTCGTCAAATGCTGCAAGCCCTATTTCCAATAGAATTAAGGAGCAACAGGTATTATCATTATTAGAATTCATTATTATGTCAGTCATATATAATTATTATCTAACGCAACTAAAAAAGACACTATTAATAATGTTTGTGTTCGTTTTTTGGACAGTCACAGTAAATACTAATAATAGTAGATATTACCACTGTTAGGAATTCTTTTGGAAATATCACATGATGCTGACGGTTACTAACTATATGGCAACGTAGGTGTGGCCTCTTTTAAGACTGATATCACTTTATCCAAATCCATTCCAGAGCTTGTCCATACTACTAATGCTTGTTCTGGTCCAGTTCCCTTTTGACCTCCTCTTGCATCTTTGTAGGTAAATGTGCTATCAACTGAGAGTCCTCCTTTCTTTAACTCCGAGGTATCTTTATCGAGATCCTTTGCTGGGACCATGTATGTGCCTACTGTATCAATATTTCCTGCTGTTGTTGATGATGAGCTAGCATTAGCAGTGGTAGAGGTAATAGTATTAGCATTCGGGACCTGTGTATTATTGGTGTTAGAAGAAGAACTTGGAGTATTTTCAACAGTTATTGTGCCTTCCATTACAAATTTCGGATCCTGCTTATTTACATTCTTTTCAAAATATTCAAAAGATCCGGTTTTATTAAATGTATAAGGTTGCGTAGCAGTATTAAATACGAAAGGCTTAGTCTTGAAT
>JBKPEX010000007.1:0-1477 GCA_046728625.1 Thermoproteota archaeon | reverse complement strand
GATAATGACTTTTTGACTTTCTTCACTACCCTTCTATATTAGGATGTATGTATTCCTCAGAACGTTCTAAACAATGAGTTGCCAAGTTCCAGAGTATTACCGTAACTCAAGTTCTTTTTTTGATGATTTGGGATTCCTCCTCAGTTGGCTCTTCCTCTTGCTCTGCTATGAGTCGTATCTGGAATATTTCTTCTTTTTGGAGTGATATCTGCTTATTGCTTTCTATTTTCAAGGCGCCGATATCGTATTGTGAGGCAGCTACAGAGGGATTCTCCACCAAACACATTATTACTATTGATCAGGACATCAGACATCTATATGTGACAACATCAATAACATTAATGTTCATATTATAAGCTCGCCATACAAATTTATTTCCGAGTCTGTGCAGGATGTATATTTTATTTTATTATTTTTATATGTGTTTTTTTATATGTGTTCATATATACAGAAGGTATGCCCACATCATCAACAGATCCAAAAAATCGTGATATTTATGATAAAGACAATAATATTAATAAAAATGGTGAATTCTATGACTTTTGTAACCAAATACTGAAATCAGACAAATACATTAGGTTTGTAGGGCTAACAAATAACCTCGGAACATTGCTATCAACAGCATATAGAGAAGATTTGATACCATTAATGAATAAAGAGGAAACAGCACATTATGCAATTCAAGCGGTACTTCGTGCTGCAACAAGGGAAGACTTTGAAAATAAAACCGGTAGATTGCACTACTCAATTGGAAAGTATGAAAGATTAATCAGAGCAACCATTCCAATTATAGTTAAACACGATGAAGTTTCAAGATTTTACTTGTTATTATCATTCGATGTAGAAAAAGGCTCAGATGTTATCAGTTCAACTATTGAAAATAAGATTTTGTTGCTTATTAATAAGAATAAAGGGTTCTTTACTTAATTTTTTGTAGTGTAGCACACGCATTATGCATCTAAAATCAAGTTTATAATAGCCTATAGAAGAACCATCTGGCTGGCTTCCGGTATTATTACAATGAGAATGACTTGTAAATTGAATTGGACACGAATTAAGAATGAATGTATATCTCCATTTTTACAACTTTTATTTGGATAAATAATGATCTTATAATCCCATGCAGCTGTTATCAAAACACAAATTAATTGAGTATATAGATTTAGTTTATAGATTAGTTATAAAACAAGCAGGTCAATTCTTAAAGGAAAGTACATGTACATGTCTATGTAGTCAGGAAAGAAGAATAGACTGCCGAAATGTGTCAAATGCAGAAGATCTAAAACTTGTATCGTAAGACGTTCTATAATGACGAGGTAGATTATGAGGGTTTTGTTTTATTAGTCTACCTTCACTTTATCTCTATATTGGTATTGTTGCTTCTGCGCATCTAACAAAAGTTTCCAATATACGTTATACCAATATTCAGCTATTTTGGCACCATTTTGAACAAAGTTTCCATAAACATTAAGCCAAT
>JBKPEX010000065.1:0-2340 GCA_046728625.1 Thermoproteota archaeon | reverse complement strand
ATCCACAATATAAAAACATGGTAAATAAAGCAAACTTTAATCCAAAAATGAAAGGAGGAATTTGGGTGGAATTGATTTGTCAAAGACAAAATAAATCACATGAATCAGTTCACAAAGGAGATTGTCAAGACTATAATGGGCCGAAGTTCCCAACTCCCAAAGTGGGTCAATATCTTCGAGTCACAGGATCACATGTCCAAGATAACGGAGAGGATGGACATTTAGAGATTCATCCGACAAGTTCAATGATAAGGATAGCCAAATAAAATGGACGTGAATTTGTCTAGCTCATCCTCGATAGCATCTAGCTAACGATAAAGCATGTATCTTTTCTCTCTTGTTTTCTGTATTCTGTGAGGTATTCCAGGCCTCTCTTAATATGGTATTTATTCCAACAAGACATTTCTCATATTCATTTGGAAGTGTTTCGTCTATGTATTTTCTTATCTTTTGTTTGGATTGACTTCTAAGATAATCTATATCTCTGCTAATTGTAGATTGATCTACTTTTAGATTATCTGCTACTATCTATAACTGTAAAAATTCATATCATGTGAGTTGTAACGCTAACACAGCTTGATAAATGACGATGGAAACCTATCTCTCATAGAAAATCACCATATTATAAAATGGTGCTCCTCGAGCTGAAGTAGAAAATCTAATAAATTAATTGTGCTATCCTGTGCTATACTTGAAAAATGATGACTTCTTTGATGAAGCCTCAAAGATAGTATACAATCAACTTCCAAAGACAAATTCATCGGTACGCTCCCGTGTTATGCTAAATATTGAAAGATTTGAAATCGGCAGCCGCTATGTTACGGCTAAAATCCAAAACAGATATGTCAATGACGTCACTATTAACATACAGGGGGGTGGACCTGGAATAGAAATCCAAGAAAGCTTGTTTAAACTAAAAGAACAAGAAAATCCATCATATGCATATTTGATAGCAAGGTTGATACAAAACACCAAGATAATGGCTAGGAAACTTCCGGTTGTAGGATGGAGAGATTGGCTATTGATTTATGAAGATACATTGCTAGAACTTTCTGTAAAAGATGCGTATGACGAACTAGAAGTTGTGTTGGTCTGATTCACACTCATCATCTTGTATAAGAGATTGTTATTGTGATGATGATTATAATAACTTTGGTTCTCTTTTTCTGATGCTTTCGACTAATTTCTCAAGATATTCCAGAGATTGTTCAAAGTACGGAATTATTTTCATATTAGTTTTTGTATAATTAGCTAATGCTTCAAAAGCTTGCTCCGAAATTAGTGAATTGCCCAATGAATAATTTCTTAGTTGCTTTATTGTCCAATACCAGTTACCATATTGGTTTGCCCTATCTAAGTCATTTAATAGATCAATATTTTTAGTCTCAGCTGACAGTGCACTTTGGATTTTGTCCATTTCAATTCTGTCAGGTGGAATCATTAGACTAAAGGTATCGTTTATCCTAAATAGAAGAGAATCAACTGTCCCAATCATTTGATAGAGGAATGAGTCTATCTCGATTTCGGCACTCATTCTAATATCGTTTAATGCGAGATCATTGTATCTCAATTCAATATCCTTTAGATTGCTTAAATGTTGTCTACAGGCATGAAGTTTAAAGCTTATCCTATCAGCCTGGAAGTTCAAAAAGTCTTCAGTAGGCAAAATACTAATGGAAAAAACTGATACCAAGTCAGTTATTTAGTGTTATTGCAGTAAATGAGACAGTACAGACATACGGTCTTGATCCTCTACTGCAGCTCTCTGTATTATCAATATTATATAGGACTATTATTTTTCATCCTATTATTTACCTAATATAGGTGCTTGACTACAAATTTACCTATTGTGATACCTAAATGTTTACAAACATAGGTAAGGTAATAGGTAAATAGATAGCCAAGTTGCAGTCGCTTACTAACCATCGTGAACAAAGTGGTCAATCTATAGCAAAAATGGATAATCAGATTAAAAGAATTGGCGAAGAGTCTTATCGTGTTAAACCACAGTCAAGTGACATAGAATATGATGCCATCTCAACTGAGTTAGGTTGGAATTGCTCATGTCGCGTTCAGCTCTATGGAGGTGTAAAGGGCAAAAGCACATTCATGCTGTTGGATTTAGCTTTGCCTTCAGAGAATGTGCCATACAAATATCAAAGTAACTACTACTACAGGTGTTCTATGAATCTGATAGCCTCATCTACTACCTTACCATTTGTAAGTAATTCAATCTTGTTAATCACACAATCTCTTGCTAAAGATAGTGCTTGGACCTGTGTCCTTTCTTCTTCTGATCTTTCCGATATCTCCCATGCTTTTCTTTGTAATGAGTCTAGT
>JBKPEX010000185.1:0-7927 GCA_046728625.1 Thermoproteota archaeon | reverse complement strand
TCAGCCAAGGGGGGCTCTATCTTGCACCAAAAATGAACAGAACCAGGAAGCACTTCTAGCCTACCGGAGTTTGATTGTAACTTTATTTTCACTCCCTCCTTTCCCTCGTACATATATGCATCATGAGCCTCAATATCTGGGCTTATCAAGTTATATGCTTCCCTTTTTACGACGTCTCTAGGGATAGGAAATGTCTTTCGATTTTTATCTATTACCACTCCGATATTTTCTGTGCCATAGGAGTCAATATCGAAGATCTTGTCTGAAGTTGGAAAGTGTAAACGCAGCTCCACATTATGACGAATACCTGTAAAGCGCGCTAGCTCATTGACACGTTGGTATGCTATATTAGGATTATCCTTAAGAATTCTCATGAACACTGATTTGTTATTATTAATATTGTACTTTAACTCGTCAATCAGTTCTGAAAACAAGATCATGATGATACATCTCTCCGCTTGTTTCGGAAATCTTACATATATTTATTATCTACAACTCAGGTTTTTATTGCAGTCTGTGATAGCTACTATCGTTAAACATCGATGTTCGCTGCTGATTCAAGTTCTGAACGGGCAACCAGCATAGAAGATTATCAAAATACTTGTGCTGAATTCATAACCGACATTAGTAAAGACTATAAGGATTGGGTAGATCGATATGATTTAAGCACAGAAGAAACACTGTCTAGGAAATCGATAATTGACGACATCGTTAAAAATACCAACGATTGGATTTTTAAATATGCTGATACTATAAAAAAAGTTGATATCGTAATGAATGATGGAGTCAGCAAAATGGCAGAAAATACTGCCGGCTATCCATACAATTTTCAAGTTACAGTTAATAATATGAGTAGGTATGCTTGGCTTTCTATTGGAATGATAAAACTGAACGTTAAAGCAGTTCCTAGAGATGGGAGACTTGCACGGATCGGCCATTATCGCAAAGATGAAGTATTGTTAATTAATTCGGTTTGTCCGGTAAATTTTACGATTAGCAAGGAAAGCGTTAAAGCGGCAGATATTTTAGATGACTACATCATAATTGATTGCACTAGCTGTCAAAAGTTTGATCTTTTGTCGGTAACTGTGGTATCGGAGGAGATTAGCAAGGAAGATTACGTCGTGACAGAAAGCAGAGGATATTCCACTCTGATTGCGCTCGCTTAACATAAAAAGAAAAAATGTCTTTATTCATTTAGTTATGCTTTAATATCCGATCAATAGTGATTGAAAAGGGCGCGACGGTCGTCCAGTTTGGTCCAGGACATCAGATTGCCAATCTGGTAACCCGGGTTCAAATCCCGGCCGTCGCATTGTCCAACTATGGAAACCGAAAAAGAGTAAAAAGAGTAAATAACTCATTAATGAAGCAGCAAACTTGATAGCCTGCATGAATAACAAGACATATTAAATAAAAGCAAAACCTAAGCGGCTGTCGTTCCACAGCACTCTCTTGAGTTATTCACCTTGACTACCACACGCACAGAAACCGTACTCGTCGATTCTCGAACCACATATGGGACACCTATCGCTATATTTCACCTCCCAGGCGTGCTTGCCAAACAGCTTAAAGTGAGTGTCTATCTCCTCAGGCACCATCTCCTCGTCAATTCCTTTCTTTGGCATATCTTCTCCACCTCGAGGAGAGATCATATTATTTGTCTGGGTAGTCTTTCTCTTTGAAGGCTCATCAGGAGAAGGACTCCTTTTTATCCTATTGCTTTTTTGGTGTTCTTTTTGCAATTAAATTACACGCTAACTATTATTTGTTGCAATTAGCAAACGACATATTGGTACAGAATTACAAGACTATTATGTACCGAACTCGTCTTTACCTTGGAACGCCTCCGTTGTCTGCTTCGAGTTTGTTGTAATTATTCGCAGCGCGTTTTCAGCAGCTTCCTTTTTTGGGATTTGTACTACCAATAAATTACCACTGCTTAGCCCGGATCTCTCCGAACGCGTAAGATCCAAGGAATTAGAGCCAGATTCTGGGGCAATTGCGATTAGTCCTGAACTAGAAAGTGCTTGAAAAAATTCGAGCATATCGTTAGCATAGACGAGATAACAGTACTCTGAACCAATGTTTAGAAATTTCATTCGTATATCGACAAATACATGTACTCCATCGTGAAATATATTCAGAAGTGTATCGACTGCAAGTTTTTTACCTGCTACCTTGTTGATAAGTTCATTATAGGTGTCGTTATTAATATTAATACAGGGAACTCTAGAGTTGTTGAAATTTATTATACTTGTTCCTCCTTTATGCAGATTCTTGAAAAAGTCACTAAGATCATTAAAGTCTCTGTTTCCTTTTGGTGGTCTCTTCATTGAACGTCAGGTGAAATAACCGATTTCCGCTATCGGTTTTCCTTTATTGTTTCTGTAAAGTAATCTTTTAAATCTATATTATTTTGCATTTTCTTATAAAGGTACTCATGCGCTTTACAAAGATAAAAAGGCATTTGGTTTACTGATTCCATAATGTTGTAGTTGCTTCTTTCTTTTACTAACTCAAGCTGAACTACAAATTCTGCTTCATTACCACAGATATTGCATTTGAATATATGGCTATCATGTTCTGGACAATCGTTTTCATAATAAGGAGAACCATCATTGAATTCTTCGTCCTCCTTATCTTCTTCGTCACGATCCCCGACCTTCTTACCCACGAATCAGCAATCGCAATTCCCTCTTAAAAGAGTTTGTGAGCCATTACAAGTCCATTATTTCTAACACAATTTTAGTTTGTAACCCATTCTGTACCGAGACGGCAATGGTGATGAATCATGTAAATCTTGTATATATTAAACCAGGATGATTACTTTTTTTGCAAGACCTTTTAACGCTTAACAGAGTTTTATGGACTTGGCTAGAGAAATTGCTCGTTGCAAATCTTCTTGCATTATTTGGTTATTTTTGTATTTGGTGCTAAAATATATGAGATCAACCATCTTTGACCTGTCTATATTGACTACCGTCGTTCCATTTGAATCACCTAGAGCGTTTGCATTAGTCAATATGAGCAATTTGTCTATAGAACCTTTGGACTTCATAGTGTTGGATATTTGATCAAAACTTCTGGCGTGGTCCTTATTTATCACTACAGATACAGCGACTTTTGATCCGCTCGGATCATTATAAGTTACATCGATACCGTGACTATTGTCATCACTTTCTTGAATCATCGAGCCAGCTTTATGTTCTGCTACACTTCCTGCCTCTCGAGCTACGTTGATAAGGTTTTTTACAGCTTCTCGTACTCCTGCCTCAAGTGAATATATATCAGCTGACTCCTTTTGGATTTTTATAAATTCAGAGATCGGGACTTTCATTATGCTGTCTCTTACCTTAAGGCCTGGATAGATACTTTTGATGCTTTCGTCTATACAATATTCATCGACTACTGTATTATTACGTCTTCGAGCATTTTCCATGGCATGGTACATAATATTTATCATGGATCTAACATTTCTGAAGTCTGGGAAGGCATCATAAATCACCTTTATTCTCGCTTTGAGATCATTTACGTTATTTGTAGTAAAGGACTTCTCATCATCGTAATATCGAATATACTCGGCAATTATATCACTTATCTCATCTAGGGTGTTCGAACCAGCAAGGTCAATTTTGTAGTTGGCTTTCTCAAGCCTGTCGAATACTGACATGTTTTCGCACCTAATCTGTTCGTAGGATGAGGGCGTCATAATTAACATTATAATGCTTGAAGGTATGTGCGCATTTATTACTGCTTTAATAAAACTAAGAGATTCTTTATCAGAGTCGAATTCATCTATTTGGAAAATCGTCGATTTGCCAAGAAATCTTAAGTTAATATTGGAAAGGGCAGTCAAACTTGAAATTATTTCTTCCAGAGATGAGACGTTATCAGAATGGCTGTTGAGTTTTTGAGCAATTATTAGCCTCATGAGGGCTGTTTCAACAGACGAGAAATTCTTTTCAGACAACAATGAATCTATCTCTGAGTAGTTAGGAGATAGTTTATTTTCTAATACCTGTTGTGCTTTCTGAGTAAGGTTCTTACCGGTCATCGAATCAAAAAATCCGTGTCCAAAGATTTTTTTTACACTACGTCTATCTTGTTCAGGCAGATCTCTAATATAATGAATAATACGTTTCCTAAGCTCATCGGCATAATTTTGACCTAAACCTGATAAAGTAGCTTTGTAAAGACTATGCATATTGCGTGGAGAAATTTGTGATAGATCTACATATGAAACAATAGTATTATCCTGTATTTCGCGTAATTCCTTAATGTGAAGCGCCAAATGAGTTTTACCAGATCCAACATCTTGAATTATAGTAACTAATCGAGATTCCTTCTTTGCGAGAATAAGAGAGGTGGCATCAGAACTTCCTAGTTTAGATTTAAGATCATATACGCATGATGTTACAGCCTGCTTTGCTTCCTTGTGTCTAGTACCGCCTAGGACTCGAGCATCCAACGCGGTAGGAGTAGAACTGGTGGGATAAGGATTATGTCTTAGCCTATAAGGATACATTATTAGATATACCTCACAAGCCCATGTATGAGGCCGCGCAACATCAATCCCTCTTGACCGCCAGAGGACAACTCATATGTGTTAGGATATTGATTTGTTAATTGCTCAACTAAATTGTAGAATTGATCGCTTGTGATAGCGAGATCGTCACATAGCTCAGCCCTTATTTTAGCCAACTCCATCCAGCGCATAGAATCCGAATGTTTTGACAGAACATCGTCGAATATGTTCTTGAATTGATCAAGCTGCATAACAACAACCTGTCTATCTGCAGGAATATGCGAATCGTGATCATCTCGGTTATCTTGGCCTGTCTGCATTTCTTTAGTAATAGTTTTATTTTCTTTTAAAAAACTTGAAATATTTTCAGATAGCTTTTCCATACTAATGGCCAAGGAATCAGACGTTGTGTTTATAGTGTGTTCAAGAGATCTTAGTACTTCGTAAGATAGCCTGAAACGAGGATCCAATTTCAATAACTTTTCTAGGTAGTGTTCTCTGTGCCAGCAATAGTATGCTGGGCCCCTTTTTTCAATACATATATTTCCTGTAGCTACAAGATGCTCCAGAATATCATCCATATTTACCGCGGAAAACTCCTTCCGTAGATCAGACTTTTTTATACCTTCAATGCCTGCAGCCAAAACCCGTTGCGTTATACTTTTTTCTTGCTCTACTGACATGACGTAAAAGTTTAAAATTGTTATTTAAACAAAAAGGTAAGATGTTACTTCACAACTGATAAATATTATTAAACTTTTTTGAAAACGATTAATAACAGTTTGAGTAGTATTTTACCCAGGAATGATGATCTAGAAATCTGATCCTGCATGATGAAAGTACTAGGGTATCTGACCCCGACTCGTCTAGTTGAACAATGGATAATCCGCCGATTACTAGAACATAACTTCAAAAAAATATTCTTCCATATAGGAAGAATTGCTAAGTTCTCTCGTATTCTTTTAGCTTTGAGCCGCCTCTTTTGAGAGCAGCAAATATCAATATAATAACGGAAAGCCATATCGAACTTATGATAATGTTTGTTATGCTAAGATACAGATAAGGACTAGCTTCTTCTAGATCGCTTTCCACTATTTTAATCGATTGGTGTAGATCCTCCAGTCCGGTATTGTACGCTGCACTATTTGGCTCTACAGAAGATATGTACTTGGTCCGAAGAACCATGGCATTTAACTCCTCTTGAATAAGGTCAAAATCAGTTCGAGGATTTGGAAACGACCAAACTGGATTTCCTTTATCAGGAAGCATGTGTTGTGCTGCTTGAAGGTATTGTGATACGGTTGGAGGCGTTTGAGCAGATTCGGCCCTTGATAAGTAGCCTATAGCTTTATCGATAGGATAAATTGTCTTTTCATAGCCATACACCGCTAATACCGCACCAAATATTATGAACCCTAAAATTCCAAATAATATCAATCGTTGAGAGGAAGCTGTCATTGTATGTGTTTCGCCCGGACTCTCTTCATTATACTTATCGTAGTATGTTTGCGGAATTCTATTTAACATAGTTTTTGATTGTCTGGCAATTTCTGCTGTTTCTAAATTTTTCTCTCTTGGTTGAAGTTGACACTTCTTCCACACAGATGACAATGCTTCGCTGTATCTTTCCGGACGATTTTCAATAAAATTCAGAGCTTCTGATGCGATGGTATGCTCCTTCTTATGCTGTATCCCACTCTTATTATCTAGAGATCTCGAATGAGCCATGGAAAAAAATGCTATATAGATGAAACCAAATGTTTGTAATAGCATAACTGGTACGAAGATAGCATTGCCGGTTAGAAGAGCAACAAATATGGATATACAGCCATATAAACCAAAGAATACCTCTAGCAGACTCGTCTTATTGAAAGGTAAGGCATATTCATTGTGTTTCCATCTCTCTCCTTTTTTTATTATGCCAAACTTTGGAGTTCTTAAAAATTCATTCGTCCCACCGGCAACTGCGTCAAATATTGCAATCGTGTTGTTAACGGAAATACCAGTAGCAAAAAATATCAAATACAAGTACTGTTTTGCCTTTTCTTGCCATCTATTTGGCCAAAGGCTGCTTATGATATACAAATATGTCGCAGGGCCAAGCAGTATATATATTATAACTCCCACAAGAGGTGCCAAGGACAAGCTGTATAATTTGTAGTGCAAGTTTAGCAGGAGCGGAAATATGAGAAATTGAACTAGGAAAAGAGGATGTACAATATGTCTAGTAAGCTGAATAAAAGCTTGAATCTTGGTATCTAAAGGCACATTCCTGTGTAGAACAACGCTGCTGAGCAGCTTCTTTGCAACCTGCATGGATCCCTTGGCCCATCTGTACTGCTGTCGCTTTGCTGCATTCATCTGTACCGGAAGCTCTGCCTGCACTACAATATCTTCAAGAAGTAATGACTTCCAACCTTTCATCTGAGCTCTATAGCTTAGATCTAGATCTTCGACCAACGTATTGGTATGCCATCCTCCAGCATCTTTAATACAAGACGCCCTCCAAATTCCAGCAGTCCCATTGAAGTTCATAAACAAATGATTTAGACTCTTTGCCTTTTGTTCGATTAGGAAATGTAGATCCAGCGACAGTGCCTGAGCACCGGTTAACACAGAATAGTTTTCGTTGATATGACCCCATCTGCACTGTACTAAACCTACTTTAGGATCTGAAAAATGTCCTACAGTTTTTTTTAAAAACCAAGACGGAGGAATGAAATCTGCGTCAAATATGGCTATGAGCTCTCCTGTGGCTGACTTCATACCATCTCTTAACGCACCAGCTTTGTAGCCCATTCTTCTCATATCCCTGCGAATATGAATTAAATTAAATCCTTGATACTCATACTCCTCGACTAAATTCTTTATTATTTGAACTGTTTCATCATCGGAGTCGTCAAGAATCTGGATTTCTAGCTTATCCTTTGGGTAATCCAACTTACATACAGCCTTAATTAATCTAGATGCAACATATTTTTCATTGTAGAATGGAAGTTGAATAGTCACCATTGGAAGGAAATCTTCATTCACTTCGGTCCTCCGTAGCTGTCTTTTGTTGTGTGATACATTGTGGCCGGATTGGTAAGACAAGTAATAAAAATTTAAAGTATAAAAAGTCATTATCCATGCTACCGTTATGAATATTGTATATAAGAATCCGGTGATTCCTGTTAACATATGACAGCTATGCTCTTCAGACTGATTCTGACTATTAATATTTTTTTATAGTAGAGAGGGGGTCTCAAGATTAAGCGATTAGCTCGGAAAATTTAAGAGCACTCATTGGATGTGATACTAAACCCTGTATTACAAAATATCGGTCTAAATTTTAGATTATACGCATTCCTTCGTAGTTGTGCGAACTTCCAATTACGATATTGCTAGACTTCTATTGTC
>JBKPEX010000018.1:0-2385 GCA_046728625.1 Thermoproteota archaeon | reverse complement strand
CCTCAATCACGTTCACTCGTCTTGTTTTACCTAATTGCTTCATAGTGTGAACACGTATATAAATAGAGCAAATACTGCCATTAATGAACTATAGCATTAGTCCCAATATTGTAACGAGCTGAATCAAATAAGATAGTATATACATATATACACAGAATACTAAAGAAACTATTAAGGATATATTTATTATCACAGATTCTCTGTTCAGGCTTTGGTCTAATGTGCAACAAATTTGAATTATTTTTTTCAGTGAATAAGTAAGAACTGTTCTAATAGTCAAAAAACATTTTTATCCAATTGTGTTACGTCTGGATTAAAAGTATGCCACAAGTTAATAAAACTTATTATACAGTCAAAGATGTAGATGTTAAAATTTCGGAAATTAATGATGGAATATATAGGATATCTGGATTTGTAGGTACGTTTGGAATTACTTTCAACCAATTTCTGATTGATGACGAAAGGCCAATTCTTATCCATAGTGGTCCTATAGGAATGTATAAAAAAATAGAAGAGAAAGTAAAAGAAGTTATTCCTTTGCAGAAATTAGCCTATGCTGCATTTTTGCATTTTGAAAGTGATGAATGGGGAGGAATGGCATTCCTGGATTCTGCTGATGCAAAATTAGTATGCAGCGATTTAACTTCAAAATTAAATTTGACTGGTTGGCATAATGTTCCAGTAGACCACATCTCTTTTTGGGATAATGAGATTCTTAAAACTGGTAAAAGGCAGTTTAGATTCATCATGACACCACATGTGCATCATTGGGATAGTATGATGATGTTTGAGGAAACAACAAAGTCTCTTTTCCCATCTGATTTGTTTATACAGCCCGGAGATAATAAACCAACAATATCCGATGACCTATCACAAGATATGATTAATCATTATAGAGGTGCAGGAATTTTCGGAAGTGAAGAGCCAGTAAGGCAGACAACTAAAAGACTTATTGAGCTATCACCACATATGGTATTCCCAATGCATGGCTCTTGTATCGATAATTCTGTTTTTCCAAAATACACTGATGCAATACTGAATAGCAAATTTGCATATACTGGAATGCTATTGGGACAAAAATTGGAAACAGAAATGATCAGTTAGGTATTAACTAGTAACATTAATAGCAATCTGAAATTCTTCCTCTTAAATTCCCATTTTTTGTGCCTATCTTATGAATTATTGAAAATCATAGCCAAGTGATATTTTATACCGAGTTCATCAGTCAATAATATGCTATGAAATTTTATGAGTTCAGTTGAATAATACAAAAATTTGTTTCACATGCCACCAGAAGTGATATATGAATATATTAATGGGATCTTTTTGTTTCAATAGAAAATTGTCACTACATCACGCATCATTAGATCTTAATTGATAAAGGCTGAACAACACCTTAGAGGCTATAAAAACTGTAATAGACACCACTACTATAAAGTATCTATTAATCTAAAATAAAAAAACAAACATCAATCAACTATTATATATTATTATTTCATGGAATTTGACAGGACAGGACATGCTATATGATTTAGCTTATCAGCTAATTTCAGATATTTTAGAACAGGAAGATATGCTTCTATCAGTTAACAGTGGAAGTGGTAGCATAGCTGAAGCGAGAGTTGAGAAAGGGTTACCTTTTAGAATTAGAGAGAAATGGGCGACGATAGGTGATGAGGATAGACCATGGCACATTCACCTTAACATGGATGAAGTTGTACAAGCTAGGTTTGTAAAAGAATCTAGGTCTGATGGAAGACAGAGTTACAGTATAAGATTCTTTGACTTAAAAGGTAATTTATCGATGCGTGCGAATTTCACTAAAATGTATGACAGTAATGGGAATCTGATAAAGGAAAAGGTCGCCAAATTCGAGGAGATTTACACCAAATATGGGACCCAAGAATTACTTTCGCTAAGAAACTAGTAGTAGACTGAATATTAATGCCTGACGACTAACAACATTGGTACAATTTGTTATCTTTAGCATTCCATATTCTTTTTAGGAACAAATTCGATAACAACGCGTATTGGAATAAGTTAGGATCCAATCTATGTAGTAGAATATATACTATTTAAGAAAGTGAAAGCATCTATGAATAAAAATCCCAGTTGTCTGGTTTCTATTTCTTCTTCCTCCCTTCCTTACGTTTCTTCCCATTGCAAGGACCATCTCGAGCTTTTTAAACATAAAAAGCTGTAAACCTTAATACTATATCTAATTTATGAGATTGAACTATGGATGCTGTTCATAAGGTCTATAAATTTTTAATATTAGATCAAAGGAATGTCTCGTCCACATAACACCATTTCCAATCCTCATCAGGTTCAAAAGATTGAACAATCGGGTGTTCTGTTGAATGAAAATGTTTAGTCGCATGTTTA
>JBKPEX010000105.1:0-1229 GCA_046728625.1 Thermoproteota archaeon | reverse complement strand
ACATTAGTAGGAGTACTTTCAATATTATTAGTATGTATTTTCAAAAAACCTCTATATCGTGTTGATGATGTTGTACCTGCTGCATTTTTTCAATATTCACTTATCTAGCTTTTACCCTTTTTGTTCATCTATGAGTATTAGGTTCTTTATTGTAGAATACCGGTAAACCTAAGCAAATGTTGATTGATTCTATAACACGCTTATACTTACCAAAAATATAGGAGAGTCTAATCGGTGATATCTTTCTAAGCAGCTCTGGGTACAATACGGGGCAATGTACTCATCATATTATTAAAATAAGATAATCCCGCATTATAGCAAATATGCGTTCAGTTCAAGTTTCTAAAGCTAATGGGCCTTTAGAAATCGTAGAAAAGGACACTCCACAGCCCGGCGCTAGACAAGTTCGTATTAAGGTACAAGCATGCGGTATATGCCATAGCGATTCCTTTACTAAAGAAGGATTATTCCCAGGCATCCAATATCCAAGGGTTCCTGGCCATGAGATTGCAGGAGTTATAGATGAGGTGGGCAAAGAAGTAAGTCAATGGCAGCCAAAACAAAGAGTAGCTGTAGGCTGGCATGGAGGTCACTGTGGCCATTGTGAATCCTGCAGACGCGGGGATTTTATTACGTGTAAATATTTGCAGGTACCAGGAATTTCGTATGATGGTGGATATGCAGATTATGTGATTGCACCTACAGAAGCTCTGGCATTAATCCCAGAGCAGCTTTCAGCAATAGAAGCTGCACCTCTTATGTGTGCCGGTATTACTACGTATAATGCTCTTAGGAATAGTGGAGCGCATGCGGGAGATGTTGTTGCTATTTTGGGAATGGGAGGACTTGGACATTTAGGCATTCAGTTTGCTGCCAAGATGGGTTTTAATACTGTTGCCATTGGACGAGCAAGAGACAAGGAAGAGGAATTGATGAAAAATCTGGGTGCAAGACAATATATTGATAACCGGTCAGAAAATGCAGTCGAAGAACTTAACGAGCTGGGAGGGGCTAAAGTGATACTTGGAACTGTTCCAAGTGGAAAGGCAATGACTGAAATCCTTGGAGGTCTTGCAGTCAATGGAAAACTTGTCATAATTGGAGCATCTGATGAGCCAATTCAGGTACCTACATCTCCCATGATATTGGGACGTCGATCATTGATAGGATGGCCATCTGGTACATCTATCGACTCGCAAGATACGCTCTCATTTAGTGTTCTCTCTGGT
>JBKPEX010000003.1:0-1380 GCA_046728625.1 Thermoproteota archaeon | reverse complement strand
ATCAAACCAATTACGGATCTTGGATCAACTTTTGGCAATACTGATTTTAAGGCTTCTTCCAAACTATCAAATCTAGATAATATATCTGACGTAGATAAGCTCATCTTGCTATGTAATCACTTGTAGTGAATAAAAAGTGTTTGGCATAAATATAGTTCTATAAATGACTATCATCAATACTTTAATAGCGAAGCTATAGATAATAGGCGAAGTTAGATATTATAACAACATGTCTGTTTTTGTCTGCAGGAGAAGATAAAGTCAGACAGACATTACAAGATATGTACTAAAAGCGCAGCTTGACTTCCGCTTCACCTAAATAAATTTATGAGTATAGAATGACAATACATGTCCTCAAAAATCACAGAATAAAAACGGTAGGTAGGATAATACATTATATATAGGTACAACATCACTTAGATTTGTTCCAGACCTCCCATCGACGAACAGTCAATATCCGTGACATAACTGTGGTTTTGTTCTTCTGCTATTAACTTAGTTGTTGCAAAAAATAAATAACTAGAGGCGCTATAGATATTTATTTAAGAAGGATAAAGTCTTTTGCCATGCATCTTCTGTCTCTTTTGGAGCATAATTGGCCCCAGAAGGATTTGCAAAAGCGTGACCTAGTCCTTTGTATATGTGAACCTCATTTGTGATACCATCAGCATCTAATGCCGATTTGAATTGTTGGATATTTGGCAATGGAATAGCTCGATCATTGTCTCCAAAAATTCCCAGCACCGGCCATCTGATCTTTGATAGTTCTTGCTTGTCTGTCACTAAAGGAGTACCGTAATATAATACAGTGGCAGCTAATGGATGCTTTTCACTATTCAACGCTAGTTGCAAAGATTGTCCACCGCCAAAACACCATCCGATAGATGCTATTTTAGAACTATCAACAAAAGGAAGAGAACTTACGTATTTCACAGCAGCTTGTAAATTAGCGATGGTTTCCTCCGGGTTAGCTCTTGCTGATTTTACTAACTGCATAGCGCGATTTGGGTCGTTGGTCGTCTCCCCTTTAAACAAATCTACAGCCAATACAGCGTAGCCAGCTTGTTTCGCAAGAGTATCTGCCATCTGTATTATATTATCATTCAACCCCTTATTTTCATGGACCATTATGACCGCAGGAATTTTCTTGCTTAGATTACTATTGGACTGAGCGGCAGTGATGGTTGCGGCACTAGAAGGATATACCAAGTATCCAGAAGAATTATCAAAGTATCTTAGATCTTTTTTAATCTGGAGTTCATTACTTCCACTGATGGAAGCTGTAATTGACGAATTATTACTAGCATTATTATGCGAGCCGATATTACTGGCAAAAAAGAATGTGCTATCTGTATCATCCAGCATGTCAGCATTGGTTTG
>JBKPEX010000336.1:0-1921 GCA_046728625.1 Thermoproteota archaeon | reverse complement strand
GAGTAAGAATTGAATCTATTGAGATAGGGTACAGTATTGACTTTTTTGATTAAACTTACCATTTTGGTAGTCACACTATAATATAATATAATTACTAACGTTCTATTGATATCGGGCTTCTAATGAATTTTAAATAAGACGCCGCTGCATATTTTTTCTTCTATGTTCATATAGATAATCTAACTTTATCAATCATAAACATGATATCTCTTTATTATATTGCAGCATTAACTTCGCCAGGTCAAATATATCAGAATATTACTTTATTATTGAAACATATAATGAGAAACACAACGATCTTATCAACGGTTGCAGTAGTCACTGTAGCCATTTTAGTAGCAGGAATAGCAGCAACAACTGTTAACGGAGTAAATAATGCATACGCATGGGGAAAGAAAAATATCAAGCAAACAAAAGTGGTAGTTGAAAACAAATGTGCAAATGTTGATGACAAGAATAAACGCACACATATAGAAGACGTAAGATGTCAGATTAACAAAGATGGTATTTCTGGCACAGGATTCCCATTACTAGAATCCATAGTATCACGCTAAAAGCTGATAGAATACAGTATAAAGAAGTTAATTCCTAACCTTTCTTTTTTTCATATTTAATTTTCTTTATCGATTGATACACGTACATACCGCTGGTATATCCTAGCAAGTTAATGGAATAGTAATGCTAAAGCTAATTGTGTTCTAATAATATTAAATTTTTGACATTCAAAGATTTACAAAAAGTAATTCAAATTCTCATTGCAATTTAATCATGAATATGTTGTTATATTATTTGTACTAGTATAGTCCCTATAATATTAAGATGGCAGCACTTATTACGGTTGTCCATAGACCATCTTTGTTTCCTTCTGCAGATTGCGTAATATTGTGAGTTTTGTAAATTCTTCCTGATAGCTTCCATTGTTCTTCTCTCTGATCCCATGTAAGAGTCGGATCATTTGGTAAACCGAGTGTTGTAGCAAGCATCTCCATAGCCATATCTTCAGCATAATCTCCAGCCTTTTGTGCTGTTTCACCAGTTGAGTGATGTTCTGATAGATAGCCATGTTGAGCATCATCAGCAGGTCTGGCAAGACCAATAGATGCAGCAATCAGTCTATTTGGTTCATTAGTAGCAGAACGAGCTAAAATAGTAAAAACAATTTGTCCAGGCATTAGATATTTTCTGCCTTCTTGTCTGGGAACTATTTTACATTGTGGTGGTTTTATACTTGATACAGAGACTAGATTTAGATCAGCTATTTCTGCATCACGCAAGGCTAATTCAAAGCTTGTAAGATAGTCTTTATGTAAGCCTTTGCCTTTTGTTAAAAACATTATTTTTGGGATGTATAACATAGGGTTTGATAGTATTACATTTGTCTTGTTGTCTTCCTTTCTCTCCGCCATTGTCTTGCTGATATTATACAATGAATGGTATTAATAATACTCTAAGATACGAGGACAGATGTATACAGCAATAAATGCAATACCAGACCGCCAAATTACTCATGAAGATATAATAAGCAATAGAGATAAAGTTTTGATACGCCGGTCAATGACTGGCTCTCCTAAACAATATCTATTTACATGTCAGACGCAGCTCGTTACATTATTGAGAATTTACAAAATCCTTCTATGCAATTATTGAAATATGCAAATGTCGATGGAGTATTAAAAATAATGCAAATCATTCTTCAACCAGTCTTATTTGAGCTAGATAAAGATATTCTCTCCTCGCTAGAAAAGGTTCTATTAAAAGAGTTTAATGCTTCTTCTTCTATTGTTACAGCACCAGCAATAAAGGAAATTCCCGAGCAACAACAACTACTACTATTTGACAACCAAAGAAATCAATGGAAATCAAGTGATATCTTACAATGGCTTTCAGATAAGTACAAGAAATTATATTCCAAAGAAAGAAG
>JBKPEX010000361.1:0-1044 GCA_046728625.1 Thermoproteota archaeon | reverse complement strand
GATTTGTTTATATATATAGCAAAATTATACTACGTGGTTAATGGCAGGTATTCCGATAAGTTATCCAATAACTGTCTTGGCGTTTGTCGCGGCTACAGCTGTAATAGGTGTGCTGGCAGTCAAACTTGTGAAAAAAAGCAGTAAGCGGTATATCGTTGCTGGCAAGAGCCTCCCTTTGTTCTTTATCGGAACCATGCTGGTTTCAGAGTCAGTTGACGGTAATGCATCTTTAGGCAACGTATCGTTAACATTTACAAGCGGCTTCTGGTCAGGTGCGGCCATTCCACTTGGCTTAAGCATATGTCTTGTACTGACAGGGGCTTTTTTCGGTAAGATATTTAACAGAATGAATATGATTACACTTGCCGACTTTTATTTTAGAAGATATGGTAACACCACTGAAGTAATGTCGGGAACTATTATGGCGGTAAGCTTCATAGTACTTGTAGCGGGAAATCTAGGTGCCAGTGGCTATATCTTATCTGTAGTCTTGAGTATACCGCTAATTTATGCAATGCTCATTTCTACTGCAGTAGTACTGCTATATACCTATTTTGGGGGCTTGTTTTCATGCGCTTATACAGATATTTTTCATATCTACTTGGCAGTAGTAGGCTTTTGGGCTGGATTTCTATATTTTATCGGACCATGGTCACCAATCCCCGGGGGACTTGAAACAATAGTTGCAAATGTGCCAGGAAAGTTCATGGATATGTCAGGGCTATTTGATATTAACAACGGTGCGCTACTCAATTGGGCCTCGATAGTAGGCTTGGGATTAGGTGATATTGTCGCGCTAGACTTTATGGAAAGAGTATTTGCAGCAGACGGTGGCCGAACTGCTGAAAAGAGCTGCTATATGGCTGCAGGTATAACTCTGGTTATACTGATCCCTACTACTATGATAGGCATAATTGGGCATACTCTGGAGCCCAACATAACCGATGCATTTACACTCTATCCAATCATGGCTATAAAGCATGTTCCTGAGGTCATAGGTATTCTGATGTTAGTGAGCACTGTGAGCTGTGGAATGTCTACTGC
>JBKPEX010000272.1:0-1429 GCA_046728625.1 Thermoproteota archaeon | reverse complement strand
AGACTTGAACATCGTGATGACGTCCATATTTTGGTGAGATTCTTTGTGTAATAGTTCTGAGTGTGTTTGCCCTGTAATTGCCAATATTGGCGATCTATCCATGTTTGCATTTGCAACTCCTGTTGTGAGATTAGTAGCCCCGGGACCTAATGTCGAAAGGCATATCCCTACTTTTTGAGTAAGCCTTCCATATACATCTGCCATAAAGGCAGCCGCCTGTTCATGCCTTACTAGAATGAATCTAATCTTTTTAGAGTTCATCAAAGCTATCATCAAATCCGCATTTTCTTCTCCAGGTAAACCAAAAATATATTCGACACCCTCCTCTTCAAGACACCTAATAAATAAGTCTGAACCTTTCATAATTTATCCACAGATTTTATGACAATTATGAAGAATTGAGGAGCAATATTTTCCAAGTCATTGTATTAGCGGCGGTAGGGGATGTCTGTAATATGAGCATTCAATTAAACCACGTGTTTAATGACAAAATAGGATATATTATTCCAACATATCCGTATTCTAATATTATTCGTATTAAACCCACCAATTTTGAATTACAATTATGACTAGACGTATAAATAAATATCTCCATTTTTTATGTCGACGCCTGCTACTATACGAAATATCTATATCCATCGCAAGTAATATCTGGTATAGTTCGCCTGAATTGTTTTCTCTCTTTTCAAAAAAACCCCCCACCGGTAGTTGGTTTTCTTTGTCTTCTGGACATTGAAATTCTCCTCGTAGTAATAGATAAAACTTAGAGTATAGTTAATGAATTTATTTTAAAGCTTTACCTCATTTATATTATTTCATAAAATCATAGATAAGCAGTGGAATCTTATTATTAATGTTGAGTATTTGAATAAATGGCCTTGATGATCAGGGCATCCTTTACGGTCGAGGCGAATTAGGTGGCATCATATTTAGTTCTTAAGACCATGGCTATCGTTCTTTTTTTTCATTAAATTTTTAATTGAATCTTTTAGCATTTCTTCATAAACTGAGATAGCAGCTAATGCACCGCTGGCTGCAGCTAAAACAACATAGTGTCTGTCTGTATCAATGTCCCCTGCAGCATACACTCTGCGAACCGTAGTTTCTTGAACGGAATTGACCTTCACGAATCCATCTTCACCATCCAGTTCGCACCCCAATTGCCTAGCGATTTGGTTTTGAGGTTTATATCCAAGATAATAAAATATTACATCGACTTTGTAAGACCTGCCGCTTTTGCACAAGAGCGTCTTGGGACCTCCTTTTTTATTACCAGAAATCTCTATAATGTCATCATTATCTACTAGCTGAATACCCAGAGCCTCAGCCTCAATTTTAACATCATTTGTTATTTGCTGGCGACTTTCCCAGATAAACAGTGTAATTTTTCTGGTCCAGCCCAGAAGCTCTTTAGCGTAAGGGATAGCGG
>JBKPEX010000044.1:0-1366 GCA_046728625.1 Thermoproteota archaeon | reverse complement strand
CTCGTTTCGAATTTGCCCTAAGCAAAAGCGTGATAGATTCAGGCTTTTTGCATCCATCAACAAATACCATTCTGTCATCTCCAACAAACTTTTCATACACTTTTTCTGCATATCCTAGGTCATTGTCAGAAATTTCTTCTAGATCTCTCGTGACTCTAGCACCGGTTGCTTTCGAGATCCACAATATATCGTTTTCTTTTACTCTACGAATAGAGATAATTCCTTCTTTCGCAAGGAGGTATTGTGCAAGGGGTCCAATACCCTTCTGAGAGATTAAGACTGTGGCTCCGGATCCAATTATCTTTTGGGTTTTTGATCTGACGGTTGCATACTGATGCTGTAGATAGGATGACGTATCGCTTGGATGGGTGATGTTTATCTGAGCGTCTATCTTTGTTCTCTTGTTATCTAGATCATCATTAATAATGAGAATTTTTGCATCTTGAACCATTTTTGGCATCGAATGGTTGTCTATAGTTTTATCTATGACTACTCCTCTTATCAAGCATGTGTCTGAGGAGTTACCTATTTTTTCTTCTATCTTTATATCATCTACTTCGAAACTCTTTTGTCTAAAATTAGCAATTGTATAGATCGCGTTCACTATAAGATTAGCAATTAAATGACTTTCAGAATCTGCAAGTGATATGCTCTTTGTTCCTAGGATTGTTCTTGCAATTTTAATCATTACCTCTTTGTCATAATTTACAAATGATCTAGAAATAGAGCTTAAAATTTTTAGGTAAAAATCTAAACCTTTAAGGTATCCTTCTATCACTGTAGAAGAAGCAATACCCATGTGCAGGAGTTGTTCAGCCTTTTCAACAAGAGCCCCTACCAAAATCGCTACAGAAGTCGTGCCATCTCCGACTTCGTTGTCCACAGCATTGGACGCATCTATCAAAACTTTTGCAGCAGGATGATCTACATCAATTTTGCGTAGTAATGTAGCCCCATGCTTAGTTAGTGTGGCCTCTCCCAGAATATCGATAAACATTTTCTCCAAGCCCCTAGGACCTAGGAAATTTTTAATGAGATCTACAATTAATTTTGCCGCTAGTAGATTGTATCTACGAGCCTCGCCCCCCTTACTGCGTTTTACACCTTCACCAAATAGTTTTTCTGAGCGAGATTCCACAACTATCTATAACGGATCAACCGAATATAAAAATATGCTAAACAACGAAAAATCATATACGATATATTTCAATACGATAGATGGATCTTTCTACTGTGGTATACATGTATTAGCCAAATACAAAGCCTCGTACAACACTTGAAACAGACCCTGCAAAACGCTTTATCTCATCAACAGAGTCTGAAAGCATTCTGATAACCATCCCATATTCATTTGGCAATGCAGAGC
>JBKPEX010000315.1:0-3100 GCA_046728625.1 Thermoproteota archaeon | reverse complement strand
AAACAAGACCCAGAAAGATGTCGCAGAAGCGGCAGGTGTAACCGAGGTTACTATAAGGAATCGCTATAAAGGTCTAAAGTTACATCTTAAACTTTGAGGTTCCTATTCATATGATATGTATTAGCAGATTTGATCTCTCATCGACCTCGTCATCGCTGGAAACTCATCTATCCTTGAATCTGCCATCGGTATAGTGATTTTTCAACCTCAATAAGCTTGAATAATCGTAGATTTTAAATTATGAACTGGCTCAGATATTACATACATATCAGTAGCCTTGGAGCGATCCGTATATAACCCCTTGCGAGGACATAATGTTTTGCTCTACTCTTGAACTTTTGGGTTAGATCCATTTATACACCGTGGTTTAGCGTTTGAACAAGATACTGTCTCTTTACTATACTCTAAAATCCTTCGCCTAGAATAGAGATCAGAACTCCTTATTCTTACAGCAGTCCCTATGTGTTGAAAGAATCTATGAAGCTAATATAATCCTCCAAGAAAGGCCCTCAGGGCGATTACTGCATGTAATGAGGAATAATTTAATCGCTACAGGAGTTCATTGCACTTCTATCGCAGACTCGGTAAAACCCATCTTCACCAAATATCCCTTTACATCATCTCGATGATCGCCTTGAAGCATGATAAATCCATCTTTAGCTGTTCCGCCGCATGCAAATTTAGTCTTTAATTCTTTAACTATTCGGTGAAGGTCGCTTATCTTTGGATCGATGCCTTCGATCATAGTGGTAGTTTTAGAAAAGCGCCTAGTTTCAAGACGGACAACTATTCGAGTATCTTCTTTCTCAAGTTCTCCGCATGCACAAAGATCGTCTGGAAGGCCACATTTTTTACATATAACCGCCATCTTTTAGTGAATAATCTTTCCTTTTCTAATTATTAAGCCTTGCCCGTTATTTCTAGCTTATTCAAGCAGCTGCCATTTATGAGATTCAAGCCCATTAAACATTCTGAAATTTTGATTTGTTGATACTGTATCACAATAGTATCTATAGTTGTGGATGGACCTTAGAGTAGAGGCCAACATAGGTATGGGTTAAACATCTACAATGACACCATTAACATGAATACTCTTCGCAATGAGATAGAAATCGTAATGTATTTATGTAGACATCAAATATTTCCAAATTGAAATGAGCAGTAAAAAGAAGAATGCGCCCTTACCCGCATCTAGCGCAGGTCTTTTGAGATTCTTCGAGGATGAGACAAAGGGTGTTAAAGTTAAACCTGAAGTTATACTGGGCGTTACTGGAGGACTGATTGGAATTTCGCTTTTAATCCGAATCTTATTTCCAGTCTAGAAAACAATGAAATGACCGTGAATGTTTACGTCTAAATCCGATAGCATATCTAATATTCATAGAAGGTGGTCATTTACAAGGGTAAATCCCTCATCTCACAATATTTCCATAATAATATCTGTTGTCAGCACATTAATTATTATCTTATCTTCTCATATTTACTTCTTTCACCTAGGCCACGTCGCCAACAGCTATCCTTTGATTCTTCGTCTTCCGATAAGCATCATAGCACTAATGGCGGCAAACTTATTAGATTTCTATGCTTTAAAGGGGACACCGATAAATAAACTAGCCAAAGTCTTTCACGTTAGCGCATTTGCTAATACTGTGTGGGCTGTTACTATAATCCTTGGAATAGTTTCAGGATTAGTATTGTCAAAACAAACGGCCTCATACAACAGTATTGTAGAAGGAATGTTTTTTGCAATAGGATTGCGTGTTGTGAACTTTACTTCAGTATTTGGTGCTGGAATATTTAGGGCCATAGGCGCAGCTTTCCTGCAACCGATAATTATCATTTTAGCTTTCATTCCCTTTGATCTCTATTATGCTGTGTTTCTAAGGGACCCTAAAGCATTAGAGTTTGGTATTACGCTCGTAGTGCTCGCTATAGTATGGTCTATTGTTGCAGATAGGGCAGGAAGACCAAACATAAAGAGCACATTTCGAATCCTGCAAGCATTTCTTGATGCATGGACTGAGAATAAAGGACAAAGGATGGAAGAGATTGTAGAATCCAAAGCCTATAGAAAAGTTATCACGACTAATATTATGAAATTTACCTCTCAAGAGGTGTCTGTAACGTATGAACACTCTCCCGATGAAAACGCCCGTCTAGATGCTGCTCAGACAGCTGCAATTGTTCTTCCGGGAATACATCCGGGGCCATTTAATCCAGTGGGCGGAAGTAATTTACCTTACGAGTTGTATCAACTCTTTTCCAAGAATGCATTGATCATGCATGGTGTATCGGACCACTCGCTAAATATTCCTTCCAAGCAGGAGTTACATGATTATTTGAGGACATTAAGATCCAATGCAGTTCTATTAGAGAAGGGCAGCACTTGCAGCTTACCCGTTCGGATAAAAAATGCTGCATGTACTGCAACAGGCATAAGCTTCGGAAGAAGTGTTCTTCTAATACTCTCAATGGCCCCTACTGGTATGGAGGATATACCAGAGAATATACACAGGGAATTACAGAAATATTCTTCAGATCTTGGTCTTGGCAACACACTAATTGTAGACAGTCATAACGCGATGGGTGAACAATTGAATCACTCCGACGCTGAGATATTATTAACATCAGCCAAGATATGTTTGCAGAATCTAAAAGAGGCAGCACAATATGAATTCAAAATCGGTTTTGCGAATTCAGACGACATAGGCTACAATACAAGTTCAATGAAAGATTTAGGGCAGTCCGGTCTAGCAACACTCTATATAGAGATTGACGACGGAAGAGGACAGTACGTAATCGGCTGGGCAGATTCTAACAATATGGAAAAAGGACTTCATGATAATATAGTCTCAAAACTCCGAGAAAATAAAGTAAATGTACTGGAAATTTGCACTTCTGATACTCACTCGACATCTGGAAAAAGGAATAGACTAGGATACTATACACTGGGTAATCTTACACCCCATGCAGAAATAGCTGAGATTTTTGTAGAACTGTCAAAAAATGCAATTGCAAAGAAGAGTACTACAATGTCTTCATTTGAACTGATGTCCTCAGAATCTACAATAAAAGTAATGGGAAAAGATCAATTTGACGA
>JBKPEX010000192.1:0-1277 GCA_046728625.1 Thermoproteota archaeon | reverse complement strand
CTGGGCCCTTACCGTTTGTAACTGTGTGCAGAGCAGTATCTTTGTTTGTCACTTGTATGGTGTCCCCTTTCTTTACGGTTAAAGAATCTGGAGAATATGCTGGATTACCCTGAATAGAAGCACCTTGTAAAATGCTGAGAGTAGGACCAGTCGGAGCAGCAGCAGTCCCATTACTGGCGCTCCCAGTACTGTTCGCCTGAGAACTGCTATTGGAAACTACGCTTGCAGCTGTGCCGGTGGTATTTGCCCCGCTTGCTTGGACTACTTGCGTAGTGGCAGCTTGACCAGATGATGGATCAACAAATAACTTGGCTCTCATATTATAGTGCAGCAGACCGCAGTATTCTCGGCATTGAATTACATATTGTCCCGGGACATCAAACACATTCCACAATGTATTCACCCTTCCCGGAACCGCATCCATAAGCACTGCAAAGTCTGGAACATTGAAATCATGAATAACATCCTGTGAAACTATCTCAAACCTGTATGGGACTCCCTGAGTGACATGAAGCTCTCCTATCTCTTTTTTTCCATCCTCATGTTCGAAAGTCCAAAACCACTGTTGTCCTATTACTTTGATAGTCTTGGATTCAGGGGGTGCATGTTCTAGCAGATGCTCTATATTCCACGCATCCGCTCCTACCCAAGTAAGGAGGGCGATAACAGTGGCTACATAAATCCATTCATATGTGGCATGACCCATTAACGGTGAGCATCCTCCATGTATGGTGGCGGGCGGTTTTTCTTATTCGACTCTCTGAACCTCCAAGCTACATAGATAATACTTCCTTGTACTACTGCACCAACTACAAAGGCAGCCACCATTCCTCTATAAAATAAACTCCATATCTCTACTCGTCGAATTATGTACTGTTGTGGAGCTTGCTGCTGTTGTGCAGAAGCGTCTCCTATTAAAAAACTCAAAAGAAATATTACAAATAAGGGAATAAGAGGTAGAAGAGACCATAAGTAGTTTTTTGAATTTGCCATCATATCTATAGCGCCCTTTCTCCTGTCTGTGCTCATTGGTTTTAATATCTAATTTAAGGTTTTTGATATGCCACAATTATATTCCGCAAACGATCTGTCCTCTTTACAACATCGCATGCAGATAGCCCTACTAGGGTGTTAAAGCAGACGGTCTATACGACACACATTAGTATTTTACATTTCAACGGCCGCGCTATGTATATCTATGGACCTCATGTCAATGCGGATTAGATTTTATAAGTACATTTATTTTATTTTGATAATTTGACTTTCAAGTCTTTTCC
>JBKPEX010000220.1:0-2243 GCA_046728625.1 Thermoproteota archaeon | reverse complement strand
TCATTATAGGTACAAAAGGCAGATCGCGTATTAAGAAGATGCTGCTTGGAAGCGTAGCATTAGGTGTTGTCACCTATGCACATTGTCCTGTTATAGTGGTCAAGTAAACTCTGATAAAGATATAATGATAATTGGCACAAGTCGCAAAAAGAACGAACTATCTGCTACTTTTGCTTTGACTTTATAAGGAAGAAAGGAGTTTATCGATTAAATGAATAGTAAAAAACTATTCGGAAGACTAAAGAAACGGGTATATTTTTCTGCAATATAACAAAGAATAGAAATGAAAAGAACGATTTTTATCCGGTTACTATAAGTAGTATATCCAGATATATAATTATTTTTATCTCTTTATCACAATGATATTATCTCATTGTCCTGGATTTTTTATATATAGATAGTTATTGCTTTTATCAAATCCAAGATCACTCATAGTCAAAACTTTGAAATTATTGTCATGTAGATATTTCATTTCTTCAGCAAACAAGTCAACATCGGTACTATCTCTTGTCTTGTTATTGTCTATGCTATGATAGCCAATTATTGGAATGGCATTTATTTTTGGTGCTTTTTCACCGCTTTTGAAGTATAGCTGCTCGTTTACTTCTTCAATAAATTTGTTGAATATCTTAGAATCATTAAATGATAAAGATTTATCATTAGTATTATGGCTCCATTCTCTAATGGAATATCTGTTTACAGGAGTCAATGTACCATTATCAAAGAACGTCCTGCAGTCGATTTGTTTAGGTGATTCTTTCTTATAACCATCGCAATGCAAAAACATCAACTCAGAAAAGCCTCCAAGTGCAAGGTTATAATATTTTGAGACAGCACCAATAACTGTTGCATTTTTCCATTCATCGCCATGAGGAGCTGCAAAAACACTGGCATTAATGCCGTGATTAGATAAACATTTCTTTGATTCTCCTACTTCATAGTTTAATTCGCCATTCGATAGCTTATTTAGATTACGATGATCCATAGTATGGGACTCTATGTCTTGTCCGTCCTTTTGTAAGGAGGATATATCCTGCCATGTCATTCTTTTGTTAGATGATGGGGAGGAGGAGGAAGAAGAGTTAGATCCTAGCCAATTGCATACTACAAAGAAACTCACCTTAAGATTGTATTTATCTAAAATAGGTTTAGCATTTGTAAACTGACTTTTTGGATTATCGTAAAAATTTAAAATCACTACCTTTTCGGTGTTGTTACTAGTAATATTAGTACCTTCACTATTGCCTTTATCTATATCATGAAGAGAAGATGATGACGATGATGATGTTTGAGCATATGTTAATATAATTGGCGATATTGGTGGCGAGAATACTCCTGCTGAAATGATGATAATAATTATTGAAATCAATAAAGTACTAAATAACATAATTGCTACAATAGAAGTGGTCTGTCTTATATATATAATATATAATGGATGGGTTTTGTTTTTCTATGCCCCTATTTAATAATACTATTAGATCGTAATTCTTTATACTAAACAAATAACATGGTTGGTTGGCTAGCTTTTAAAATGGTATTTTTCTATAGGTTCTGTACCTTCCTTAAATGTTACAACTAGAGTGTCGCCCACTTTATATGGACAGTTTGGAATGGAGCGAGGTTGACGATCGGATGCTTCAACTATACATGTTCCATGGTCATCTTTAATGACAACCTTAGCTTCATCAGTGACTTCTTTTCTAATTAGATCCTTAAGAGGAAAACCAAATAAAGCCTGTACACCAAAGATTGCTCCTATGATAATAAGAATTGCAAGAGCTGCCAACTTCTTACCAGACATTTTAGAGAAGATCGAAGAAGACGAATCTGAATCAAATTCATAGCCCATAATTCAATATATACTGCAACAAAAGCCAATTTAGGTATTTACCATTGCATAATGATATGGGTAAGAAGTATGTGCGAATAAATTGATTATGATCAGATCGCACTGCCTTAGTCATCAATAGGATTTGAATGCTGTTTTATCACTGTAAGGTCAAAAGACAGAAGGATCATGGGTAGTATTTTGTTTGTGGGGAAATATCTTTAATATTTGATTCAAATATTGATTCGTCCAATAATCAGCGTTTATTGGTTCTTATAGACATATATCAATACTATTGGACGAAGAATATAGATCTCACCTAAGTATCTTATAAAGATCAATAACGGGGAAATTCTACTGCTATATCATATATTACAATTTACAATAATTCGTTAGATAGGCTGCAGTAGTATAA
>JBKPEX010000126.1:0-7643 GCA_046728625.1 Thermoproteota archaeon | reverse complement strand
TTAATACTGTGTTGATTTAAACCATACTGTTTTGCAAAGTAGCCAAAAGCATTATGGAATGCTATAAAATCTCTCTTTGCACAGTTCGATCCAGATAGATTACCTCTTATAGAAGCATCTAAAGACTTGAGCTGTCCTATGAACTTTTGAGCATTTTGATAATAGTATACTGCATTAGTGGGATCAACCTTGGACAGTCCATCGCGAATATTTTCAACCTGATGAATTGCTAATATAGGATCCAACCAAATATGTGGATCGGAATGTACATGTATTTCGGGATCATTGCTTGCAAGCAAATTTAACCCTTTGCTGGTATCAACTTGAAACTTCGGATTAACTTTGCTTATCCATGTTGATTCCATGCCTGCTCCATTGTATACTAAAATAGCTGCTGATTCAACAGCTTGGATCTGTTGAATAGTAGGATCAAAATCGTGAGGTTCTGCACCAATTGGTATGAGTACAGATGGATCGACTTTATCTCCTCCAACTTTCTTAATAAATTCGTATATTGGAAAGAAAGATGCTACAACCTTTAATTTAGGGGTTATTGGCTTCGATATTCCTGAAGATGCGGGATGCATGGTCCCATTAGTATTAGTTGAGAACGTAACGCCGGAGCTGGATATTAATAAGGTAATTATAATCCCTAATCCGAGTAACAAATTAGTAACATCTCGCATAATCCCACATACCAATTATTAACCTTATAAACTTATGTTAATAACAATGAAGCTAGTATATATATATACTTTAATAACACTGGTTTGATAACAGATACATAGTTGTTTAACGGTTTTTTATTTACACCAAGTGGCTAGAGCAAAAAGGTGACAGACCAGACAATGATTACAACGGTATTAACTTAACATTATCCATTTTCTTGTTGGATTGAAATCTCTTTGTCATGTTTCTTATCTGAGTAGCATCTCCTTTTAGAACAAAAATCTCGAGGCATCTGTCTTTATCGATTTTATTGTGTAAATGCGTGTTTATCAGCTTGTCATATGCATGCCCAATCTCATTAATTTGATCATCAGATTTCTCATCGTGTATCACCAGGAAAATAGCATGAACATTGCCGACTAGATCCTGTTTCTTTCTTTCTTCGGATAACATTGTTCTAACACTTGCTCTTATAATTTCAGATCTACCCGTAAAACCTAATGATTTCTGTAACCTACTCATTTCACTCAAAATTTCATCATTGAGAGATACACTTACGATCGTCAATGTATGTTAATTATTTTTATTAAGTTATTTAAACAGTTATATCTGCTTTTTAATAGAAAACTAATTGACAATTAATAATGGAGGACGCAGCACATTATTTCTTTCCTCTAGGTAATAATTCATTTATCATGGCCTGAAACCCCTCAATATAGTGGGAGTCTGAGAATTTATCTATCTCAGTGCTTATACCAACCCGCTCTATCTTCGGTAAACAATTAAAAAGATCTATTATAATTTTAGCAGCTTGTTCTATTGTACTATATTGATATTTTTGTGGAACAAACTCTGCAATGCCGCCTTCATTTGGAACCACTGTGATTAGTCCAGCAGCCATAGCTTCTAATACTGCAATACCAAAATGCTCTCCTACCATTGGATGAAAGTATAATCTGGACTCTCGCATGCTAGAAAGAAGCTTATTTAAGCTAGCATTAATTTCGAATTTAACATAGTCAGTCAAACCAAGGTTTAGAACCATCTGTTTAAGTTCTGAATAATAATCAAAATAATAATAGTAAAGATTTCCAATAATTTTCATTCCTTTGCCTATATTGTTGTCTTTTAATATTTTTGCAAGCTTGATTGCATTTTCGATTTTCTTGTGAGGAGCAATCCTAGAAATTACAAGAATCATATCACTTTGTTCATCGTTGCTATTTCCCAATAATGAAACATTACGAAATGTCTCAATGTCTATTGGTGGGCTGAGAATGAGTACATTGTCTAAACCACAGGCATTCACTATTGCCCTGCGACTGAATTCAGAATTGGTAACTACTTTAGAATTCCTCATCAAACTCCAATATCCATATTTTAATATCTCAAAATATTCTTTTCTTCTGCTGAATCCAAGGCTGCTTTTGCAATTTTTTGGATTATTGATATCTTCATGATCATTAGCATCCAAAAATCCTTCTGTCATGCCAAGATCTGTCTTTAGATAATCAATATTTTCACGATCTATATGATCTTTTGTACTAGGAAAGTGGCAATAGGTAATAGCATTATCTTTTGAAAAAGATGGATGGAAATAAGGAGCTGCATCACCATTTGTATTTATCGTGATATCATAATTGTAATCTTTATGATACCGTTTTTCTTCTGCTTGTTGCTGCTCCCTAAGTTCTTCGATTATGTTTATGACATTAATTTTTTTTATACTTTTCATGATTGACACAAGTTTTTTGCCATATGAATTTTCTAATTTTGATATATCAGGACTCTTCAAGGTTGTAAGGTCAAAATCTATTCCCATCCGTAATAATGCGTGCATAGTTACAAGTGAAAGTCGTTCGGCACCGCCGCATGGGTTAAAATCTCCGTGTATGACATTTGCCTTCATACCATCCAGTCTTATCCTATAAATGCCCGAATTCTATCGTGGTCTTTTCTACTCGTATTTTCTCCCTATTAATGGGGTACTCAAAGTATTTAGATATTAGTCATACACAATAAGGATCTAAAGTCTAGAGATGCCTATGCATGACAATGATCTAAAAAAGATGGAATCGAAGTTTATATGCTTATTATATTTCCTTTTTCGATACAGTTTTACCAACTACGAATTCAGAGCGATCATGTGTCCTATCGGCAACTAAAGTTCTGCCATTAACTAGCAACTAATATGCATATTTGATCTTAAACCTATGAATTGATGTGATAACAGTGTTACTATGCGTAGATCACTAAGCATTCTCTAGAATGATTATTATTTAACATCAATACTCAGAATATTGGTGTTCGGATAGGAAAGTATTAGTTATAAGTAGCCCTAATTTACCTACTCCACCTCCCGATTATTTTCATCACAGATTTGTTGAAGATCGACTGGAGGCTTGGAGGCCGTTGTTATGTGGGTCTCTAAAAACATGGCCAGTAAAGGTCATGATGTGACTTTAATATCATCCCGAGGTTCTTCTGTACGTCAAGGAGGAGGAAGACGAGGACTTCCATCCAACCTAAACATAATAGAAACGATAGAACCTTCTTGGCAAGGAATGGCTGCTGAAGAGGCACACTATCTCATGTACAAGGACCTATTAGAAAAAGAATACGGAGGTGGGGACGGAATAGTATGGGATAATACATGGCATTGCTTTTCGTATCTGTCTGCAAAGAAATTTCCCAAGATGAAAATAATTCATACTAATCACGGTACGGTAGAACGGCAAAAAGTTCCCGTTAATCATCTAAGATTTCCTAGATATATTGGGCTTTCTACGGTTCATACTCGATATATGTCATCAGTCCTTAAGATACCAGTTAGATGTGTTCATCATGGAGTCCCGCTACCCAAGATAGAAATAACAAACCGTAATAATACAAAAAACGGAGAATATCTTCTATCAATAAACAGAATAGTCAGAGAAAAAGGGATTGAAGATTCAATAGACTTAGCGGTGAGAACCAGAAATAATATAAAAATAGCTGGTGATGATATACACGTGCCAGATCTCTCCTATGTCCAAATGATAAGAAAAAAATGCCAAAATAGCGATGGATTAGCAGAGTATCTTGGACTCGTAGACAACAAAACAAAGACAGATTTAATCAAGAAATGTAAAGCTGTTATTGCATGCCCCAAGCCTACGTGGATGGAAGCCTTTGGGCTATATGCTGTAGAAGCGAATGCCCATGGTAAACCAGTACTTGCTCTAGCTAACGGGGGATTGAATGATATAATTGTAAACAACACCAATGGTTTTCTAGCTAAATGTACTCAAGAGTTACAAGGATACGTTGAGAAGGTTTACGAATGTTCGCCAGAATCTTGTAGGGAAAGAGTTGAAAAGCTGTTTACAGATGAAATAATGACTAAAAATTATCTGCAAATCTTCGAAAAGGTAATGGGAGATGAGCCTGCATTCAGATGGTAATAACAATAGGCAGTGTTTACTAGCACAAAGGCCAGACAGTCTTATGCATTGTAGATAACATAAAGCTGAAGACATGTATGGTAAGATTAATTTGAGGCTCAAAATAATATCAAAATTGATTTACAGCACCTGGTAGCATCCGGGTGCAAGTTAAGTGATAAACGATAATATCCATAAGTAAGCAATCGTTAATACTCTAATAATGCCAGTGATGGTGTCTGTCACAGTGGAAATGTATTTCATAGTCCTAGGTTATAATACAACTACGTTTTACTATAAACAAAGCTCTCATATTCTAGTTGTGCAGCTTTATCTAAGAGCTCATTTGCTAGTTCGTCTTCCTTTTCTCGTCTCATAGAATTGGCTAATCTCTTATAGAATTTCGCTTTAACCATTGGTAGTTCTTCGGGCTTTATAATATTCCTTGCGAGCGCAATTTCAGTTGCTTTCGAAAAGGCATCGATATCAACTCTGGCTTTTATTTGATTAAAATTGCTTGGACCTATTCTGGTCCTTGAAGCTTGATATTTCATAAATTTTGGTATTCTATATTTGGTAGGAACTAACGAGGTATACTTAAAGTTGGCTCCAAGAGCTGACATCCTTATCCAAGAATGGAAATCTTCTGATGCTTTTTCACTAGGAAAAGGACATTGATACGCAAATTTTATACGAACTGCTGTAGAAGAGGTTATATTGGTAATACCAGTTTCCGTTCCCATTTTTATCCAAATATTATTTCCTTCCAATGGATTTTGCACGTGAGATTCTAAAATTTCCAGGATTGGTGAAGAAATTTTTTCAACGGGTGTTAATACATTATTTTCGTCTATTACTTCAAAGGTCGAATAAACTACATCAACTTGAGGGTTATCTAGAAATATTTTTTTCACAACTTCTAGTCTTCTTGGGTGAGATATGTCATCTGAATCATTATAAAGTATTATATCATGACCGCGTTCTAATGCCTTAAGGACGCCCAGATTCCTACTTACTCCAGGGCCTACATTTCTCTCCAAAAAAATGACATCTATTTTTGGGTAGTAATTTCGCTTAATTTGCGCCAAATAATCATGGGTTCTCTCATTAAGCGGCATATCAACTACAATAATTGCACTCCAATCTTCATCAGTTTGTAAAAATAGTCCATCAATCGTGTCAGCAATTAATAGCTTCTTCTCCCTACCCTGCGCTTGTTGTTCATAGTCATTTGGGTAATATGGAATGATAAATGCACTTGATAATCCTGTGCCGTCGCGTATTTTTGTCATATTAGTCTCCTTAGCATGGTAACTAGCCTACCAATTAGTTAGGGAGACGTATTTTTGTCTATCTATAGCTAATTGCTGCAGTAACTTCGATCAAAGAAAAGTATAGCCAAGTTCTGAATGGATAGAATATTGTAAGTATAAAATCATTTCTACGAAGCTAGCAAAACAATATCCTTTAAATTCTAAATTTAATAGTTTCAGAACAAGTTTTGGCTTTTTAATACGTAAAATTGTTTGATGGTTGTTGAATCAGTTGAGTTATTTATCTATGCAACTTATCTAGTTTATCTTTGTAGTCCATATAATTATCATTGTTTAGATGGCTAACTCCTTTTTTGTGCATGTATGGCTTATTCCAGTAGCCAAAAAGCCGTATAAGCACCACATATGTCCAACCGGTTCAGTGCAATGTAGTACAAATTTGAGCCAACAATTGCCACGGGGGGATGTTATTAATTTAGGATATACAAACACTCTGATTTAAAACATGATAATTCGTTAATAGTCTATTACTGTGGCGTTACTCAGAAGATTAGATAGTATAGCGGGTTTGCCTATACTGGCTCCATCTATGACGTCGGTGTTGTTATATCCTGCTATGCGCAGGCATACTTCACATATGATGACTCTTCCCCCATCTGCAATAAAGTTTGTAACGTTCCTAGTTAATGTATCAAGCCCTAAGTAATGATGAGGATGTTTAACTCCGATCTGGACTCCTTCCACACTAAGTAACAGAGTAACATTATGTCCTACTTTTAGCATTGTAGTAGCATCAGAAATAGCCACAGTTGCCCGCCAGGGCTCATCACTGCTTAGATGATAGACTAACGGATTACCAACTTGGTCTTTAGCATATGCAAAATGAGGAGAATATAATGACGATGATGAAAAAGGAAATGATGATGAAGATGAGATAGCAGATAGCAGCCATACCAAATAGTGCAATAGAAATAGACAACACCTTCATCAAAGTCAAGTTCTTTTGCAACACTAGTCATAGGTGCGTACTATCGACAACTTCTTTAAGACAACAAGTGAAACAGATTTAGCCAGATAGTGAAACAAACAATATACAACCTTGATGTTATTAAACTTGATATGGTTTTTATCTTTAACTACGCAGGCTGACTACATTGGTTTAATTTGTTTCACTTTCCGTAAGAACGCATAATGACATTTAAGATAAGAACTAGCCAGGCAATTGCGGTAAGCGTACTTTGAATTTCAATAAATCAAAATGACCGCTGTGCATTGAAAAGAAAACAAAGCTACAAAAATCCATCTCTATTGTTGCTGCCTAAATATCTCTAGGGCATGATGATATGAGCATATGGATATTACAAATTATCAGTCATTGGTAAATTAGAACATCTATTCCTCAATTTTATTTTGAACCTGACACCTGACGCAATGTTATTAGAATTCTTTAGGTTCATTGTAACACATGCCATATATGTGCTAAAGGATGTTCCTTAAATTTAGTAAAGAACTCGAAAGCTTTGATTAACATATTGGTATTATAATTGTATAAGTTTTTTTTGAGTTGCATGATCAGAAGGCATAAAGAAACTTTGCCGATACAAAGAAAAAATTTTAGTGTCTATTAATGGTTTCTGTAGATTAGCCATCTATACAATGCGGCAAGGATGTTATACATATAACTCGACAAAAACCTCATGAAACTAGCTTTGGTTGGACATAGCGTGTAATGAAAAAGGCGATGGACAGATCGGGCATCCTTACATTCATAAAACAATTTGGATAATTAGTGATTGTTGGTTGCTCTCCGTCTATTCTGCCAGTTAGAAAGACTATTAAAGTAAATTGTAATGCTCTTGAAGATCTGGTGTTATTTTGAAGAGAATTATTAAAAAAAAGGTTAGGTTTTTCGCTAGATAGAATATGTACCTTCATTATTCCATGTTGTGACGATCAACCCATATGCTTACTTCACGTCATACATGCTCTGAGATTCATGATGGGTAACTTTTTGCTGTCCACCATATATTGGTGTATTACCGAAATGATTTTCAGTTTTGCTTGGATCAACCCATATGCTTATTGCAGTATCGCCCAATAATTTTATAGATACTGGCACGTCTGTGGCAGGTCCTTTCTTTAGCGATACAGTGGCTGTGCCATTGTAAGTTGTAGCACCATTACTTGTTGTTGGATTTCCATTCATCTTAAAATCTTTTATAGTATGCTTATGCGCTGCACTACCATTCAACATAAACATCTGGAATGTAGCATTGAA
>JBKPEX010000393.1:0-1376 GCA_046728625.1 Thermoproteota archaeon | reverse complement strand
CGCGCTAGCATCCCTCTTCATCATTATATCTATATAATATATGGCGGATTCACTATATTAATGCATTAAGAAACATTCGCATAAAAATTCTTAGGTTGGATAAAACAATTAGTCGGCACGAAAAATGTTCTAGAGCAGGATATCGCTGAGGCGAATATATTCAGTCTTCATCCTAAAGTTTCTGACAGGATTGAAAAAAGAGGATCATCTGAATGGTAATTGTATATACCATACAGGCTGTCTCATTTGGGAGGTTCAATTTCCCTTACACTTAGATCCTTTATGTCCGCATCATCAACATTGTCCCATCTGAAGGTTGCTATTGGTCCTCCCCACGTTATAATCTGGTCCTTTTTGCCGCCACATTCACTGCCCGCATCGCCAAATCCTCCGCTATCTGTGAACTCATTCACTTTCTTCCAGTTGTTGTCGGAGTTCTTGTCTAGCCACATTTCTAACTTTACAGAAGTTTTGCCATTATGTTCCACATTATAAAATATGGCCTTGAATCCGACGAATTTGTCTATGCTAGATGCTCCCGAGTCTTTAGAGTCTGTAAATAGATAATGCACATGCCATTGCTCTTTTGCGAACCTGGTGTCACCGTTAAAGAACAGGTCCTGTTTGTACGCCGTGCCTTCGCAACCCTCAGGCGCCCCACTTCCGGTATGTCTTCCTCCTCTAGCATACCAAGTCCAGCTGTCATCTTCTGCGCCCTTATTGAACTTGACATATCCTGTCATCTCAATATTCTTCCAATCGTTCGGAGACTGCATATATCCCTGAGATTCTAATTTCTTTTGGTCAAGCGTCTTTATAGATTCAGGATGATATCCTGAGGAAGTAAAGATGCCATATCTGACCTTGTTATCTGTCACTTTCCAGCTGCCATCTGGATTCTTCGTAAGCTTCGTTTGTGGATCTGTTCTAGCATCGTCATTTGGATTTTTCATATCCATAAACCATTCTTCCCCGTGTGATTTTGTTGGATAGATTTCCTTTATTCCAAACTGATCCATATCTTTATCCTCTGCCGTTTTCTGTACCACCACATTTACTGTAGCAGCTTTACTTTTTGCTGCATGTGAATCAGTAGCTTCAAATGTAAAAACATCAGTACCACTGAAACCAGAGTCAGGTGTGTAGAAGAGACTATCTGATGTTGGACCCTTGCTTGTCGTACCATGTTTAGGAGCCTCTACAACTGAGAACTTCAACTTATCTTTAGCATCAGGATCTTTGGCAGATAGGATAACCTTGACTGCTTTGTTAACGTCAGTCTTAATATCTATATCTGATGCTGTAGGCTGTGATCCTGTAGGAGGACTATTGTTATTATTCTTTGAAGGAGCTTTTTCAACTTTAATATTTACTGT
>JBKPEX010000391.1:0-5199 GCA_046728625.1 Thermoproteota archaeon | reverse complement strand
TAGAAGCACTCAGCAATTTGTTGCATCTAGGCTTTATCTCGTATAATGAATTTGGACGTATTACGTATAACAAAGAAAAAAAGAGAGAAATATTGAGAATTATAGATCCGCTACCCGGGCCCCAGATTAAAAAGTTAACAGATGCCACGGGACAAATTTGTAATGAAGTAGCGTACTCGAAAAAAAATAACACTCACAGAGGGCTCATCATTCATAAAAGACATAAAGTGATAGAAAAGGTTGCTTTAGTAATGTCGGTATTATTTTTTGGAATTGTAGGCCTATTAAGCAGTGCAATATCCACTGGAGATGTTCACCATCATATTAGAACGGTAGGCGTACATTATCATCATCACTTGCATCTCTACAATCAGTCTTTCTTTGGGTCGTACTATATACATGTGTATGGAAATATGACCGGCTCTTATAGCTCACCATATACTAAGGCAGAAGGGTATAGCGGTGACGACAGCTATTCTTTTTTAGATGCTGCCATAGGCAATTGTAATTATCTCTGACATTATTTCTAAGGGGATTAGTAATAGTACCTTTCATTATTCTGCTATGGTGATAGTCGAAGGCTTTAAAAGTATCTTGACGTAAAGTCCAGTATGTAGAGACAGTTTCGTCATTACATTTAAATATAATAAGCGTTCGAGGGGCATCATCTAGCAATTGGGACAATATGTCTTCATAATATTATATGTAACAACTAGGTTAGCACGTAAACCTGTCATGGAAGATCGTAGATATGGAGATTGTGAATATGAGTTGTGAGTTAGCACAGCTCAAGTATAGAATACTAACTGCAGTAATAATCTGGAGAGAAAGCCATAGATCTATTTATGAGGTAGAATTAATATAAAAAATATCATAAAGGGCAGGAGATACCAATCATATGGGGGCCAAATAGTGCAGTATATGAAGAATAAACGGCAAAAACAATGAATGCTAATAATTCTTATTCTTATCCCGGTAGTGATTTTGTTACTTTAAGCGTTAAAAATATCTCTAAGGTTTATAATTCCTCCATATCCCAGGTGATATCACTTAGAAGAATTAATTTCTCTGTAAAAAGAGGAGAATTTATATCCATAGTAGGTCCTTCCGGGAGCGGAAAAACCACATTAATGAATATCCTGGGTGCTTTAGACAGGCCAACCTCAGGTAAAGTATTCATTAATGGAATTGACATATTTTCGTTAAGTGATTCAGAGATTGCAACACTGAGAAATGATATGGTAGGTTTCATTTTTCAATCTTATAACTTGATAAACAGGACAACTGTACAGAAAAATGTAGAGTTCCCTGGCATAACTGGCGGCATGAGTGATAAAGACAGAAGAAATCGTGCATTAAAGTTATTGGGATTTTTAGGAATTAAAGATAAAGCTAAATACAAACCGTCACAATTAAGCGGCGGGCAACAACAAAGAGTAGCGATAGCCAGAGCCCTTATGAACGATCCGAAAATAATTCTCGCAGATGAGCCTACTGGAAATTTAGATACTAAAACAGGAAATGAAGTTTTTGGATTATTAAAATTACTTTCGGACAGATTTAGGAGGACTATAATAATGGTCACTCATAATCCTGAACTTGCGGCTGCCTCAGACAGATCCATACATATTAGAGATGGATCCATTGAGAAGGAGGTTATTCACTTTGAAAGGAAGTAACCGTAACCTCCTATTTGCTTTGACTTTTATAAATTTTCTTTTAATAAGTGTTATTATAGTCATGCCATGGATAGTAAGGGATTCGTTAGCCAAGTCCTCTTCCCCTTCATCGACCTCGTCTGCACCAACTAGTTCTGCACCAACTACTTCTGCACCTTCTGAAATCGTAACGCCTGTTGCTCCTATTGTAAAAAAGGTAAAAGAACCATCAGTTAAGATTTCATTTGTCAATTCTTATTGGACTGATAATACAGCTGTAGAAACAGTTGTGGCTGGCTCTTCATCTACTCGCGTATCAGCAAGCCCTATAGTACCAGTAGTTAAACAAGAAGTAGGACCAGGTGAAGGCCCGTCAACTCTTGCTATTGTGTTAATCAATAGAGGCTCCGCAAATATTACTGGCGTTACGGGATCATTAGATCTTCCATCTGGATTTAAACCGCTCATTGCTCCAAAAAAGAGTCATGTCCCTGGAGCACACTCAGATACTGCTTTGGCCAGCTATGACGGAGTCATCCGGGCAGGTGAAACATTTACAATTTACTTTGCGATAAACGTTTTAGATAATGCTAACTTAGGAAAACATTCAGCCGATCTTAAAATAGGATATTTTAAACTAGATGAGCAAAACGGGAATTCTCAGTCGAAAACAATCACAGTGCCATTTACGTTGCCAGGGAAGGTTGTCTTAGACGCAGCATCTCGATTTTCCGCCTCTTCAGCCAACCTCTCCTCTGTTCAAACGCTTAATTTAACTCCGGACGTACCTAATATTGTAAGGTTAATTATCCGAAATCATGGGTCTGCACCTGCTAATGGTGTTATAGCTACTATTGCTGGAGTGACTAGCAGTGCTGATACAGGTAATAATATTAATATTATTTCCAGAAACTCAAGCTCAGGCTTAGTACAGCAACCACCATCTTCGTCATCAACAGTAAATCTGGGAACCAAGACATTTAATATTGGAACCATATTTGCAGGTCAAACGGCTACAATCTCTCCTGTTATTTATCCTAGTATTTCTGCTGCTGGTACAGTACAAATCTTGGATCTAAGTATATCCTATAATGATGCTTATGGCAATAAAAGGACCTCAAGCCAGTTAATAGGTCTTCAAATATTACCTTCTTCACCCCAACCCGGTTTAAGCATATCTCCTGTTCCGTCTTCATCTCAAACTTATACTTCTTCCTTCCATTATTATCCATTATCTCTATCCCAGTCACCCCTACCCTCGTCTCCAACACCATCTACTTCAATAACGAGATCGATAGCTTTTTCCTCGTCTCCATTAGATAGCATTACGAGGAGAGATAGTACTATTGATGCCAGCACATCATTGCTACCGCAATCCTACTCCTCCTCCTCCTCCTCAAATTCATCTCATCCCCTTATCCAAATAAAAGCCGGAAAGGTTCAGGATTTGAAATTTATGATTAACAACAACAACATAGCCAGTATTAATTCTGATGTCAGCATTCCAGATTCAATAAATGATTTGGCTGTATCGCTTTCTTCTCAATCAAACTCTGTTAGGATCGTGGGGCCTTCAAGTTGGAATCTAAATAGCATAAAGCCTCAATCGCGACAGGAATTGTCTACCCAAGTATTTGCTTCTACCTCTCTAATCGGAAGTCCCATTTTCTTCACAATCAATATACAATACATACAGTTTGGTCACCAACTAAAGACAGCTTCTTTTAACTTGGGAGCGATTGTTGTTGGCGATATAAAGATCTCTGTAAATGACCCCAATATTAGGTACATTGGTAACACTCCATATCTTGTCGGCAATATTTTAAACCAAGGAAATACTCCTGCTTTATTTAGCAGTATAGAAATGGTAGAACATAACCAAACAGCATTACAGCAGCGGCAGCAAAAATTTTTGACCTCCTCCTCCTCCTCACCTTCATCTTCCACTATCAAAAATTCTACAACAACATTGCTTTCACCTTTATCTTCACAATATCTTGGTAGTCTAGCAGTAAACTCTCCTGTTTCATTCAGAATTCCACTCAAAATACTGCAGTTGCCAGCAACAATAACAGCGGAACAAAAAAATGCAGGTAATAGTTTGACAAAGAATCTAACTGCAAATGCAAATGCAGAAAGATCAAACAGGACCTCCTCACATATTACATCCAATCTTATAGATACTAAGAATGATGCCACCTCGAGAACTTATCCTGTGTCACTTAAGATTACGTACAGTGATGATTTAAAAAATACCCATGAATTAATAGTAAATAAGTCCATCAGCTTTGACTATCAGCAAATAGTACAGGGAGGAGGGAAAGGGGAAGTAGGAAATAGATCAGGACAACAACAAATAGAACAACAGCAGTCTGATCTTACTAACGGCTTTATTGATGCCTATTGGGCTGCAAATACGGCTGCAAACACAGGGACGAATGATTTTAACACTGATGGTAATTCATCGGCTATATTATCAAGTACGTTGCCCATACCACCTCAGCAAGAAGTAGGTCCAGGAGATGGCGCATCTGTACTTGCAGTGGTTCTAAGTAATACCGGTTTTTCCGATATCAATGGTATAATAGGATACCTTACAGTTCCCCCAGGATTTAATGCGGCTACAGGGACTAGCATTGCAAGCTTAGACAATGTGGTTAAGGCTGGACAAACATATACACTTTATTTTAAACTAAATATATTAAAAACGGCGACTATCGGGACCCACTCTGCATCGCTTAGAATAAATTACTTCAAAGTGCCTAATCTTGAACCAGGAAATTATAGTTCGGATACGTTTACTATTCCATTTACTTTGCCCGGTAAGGTAATTTTGGATACTGTACCTAGAACAACTGATCTAAATCCTGGAAGTTCTAATACACCAAAAATAGAGATAAAAAACAAAGGAACAGCAGATGCTCATGGCGTCATAGTAACTATTACAGGTGTGAGTGGAAATAGTATTACAGGTACTAGTAGCGGCATAATTAACAATAGTCCAAATATCAGTGGAAACGGTTCCGGAGGTATTAACCCAAGTGGACAGACCTCAAACTCTTCACCACAATCATCTATCGCCACAGTAAATCTAGGAGCTAGAATATTTAATATCGGAACAATACCTGTGAATGGAACAGCAGAGATAAGTCCTATTATTTATCCGTCAGATTCTGCCGGCGGAACACTTCAAAACCTAAATCTTCAAATTTCATATAATAACGCAAACGGTGACAAAGAATCTTCAAATTTCTCAGTTGGATTTAGAGTATTACCTATTCCTCCTGAAACCGGTCTAAGCCTAAGTCCTTCAAGTAGTTCTTCAAATATTACTCCAAATAGAAATTCTACCAATGGGCAAACGTACAATAACAATTCGCTAGGTCTCAGCTTAAGTCCTTCCAGTACCTCAAAGATGGATCATAGTAGTAATAGAAACGTTGCTTTTCTCCAATTTCGTCATCATGCTGCCGTTCCTATTAATTATAATAAAAATATCGATAGCGCTCCTTTGGCATTAATTGCCTACAGAACTGAAGAT
>JBKPEX010000299.1:0-1112 GCA_046728625.1 Thermoproteota archaeon | reverse complement strand
GCTTACACGAAGCCATTGTTTAGGATATGTGATATGATCAACGCTATCAATGTTGTTAACAATTGGATAGAATACACAGCTCTGGTCTATACTTGGTGTGTTAGAACCAGCTGCAGCATATTGTACTCGTATTACATTATTACATTATTTGCACCGCCATAGAGGTTGCTATAACAACTATGGTTCTAGTTGGCTGGGTTGATATCATTGTTGTTAGTATTTGTTGCTGTAGTAGGAGTATTTTAGACGATAGTTTGCCCTATCTTTTCTTTATTCTTAAAGCAAATCTTAGCGCTTTAAATACAATGTTACCTCCATTTCCCTTAGAAATCGACTGAGACATCACAGCAAATAAAATCCCCAGTCCCGCTGCAGATGATGTTAGCCATATTAAGTAATTATTTTGGAGAGACCATTTGGCAGACCAGATCTCTGAGAGAATACGTAAGCCTATGGTGAGCAGTCCCTGGCCTGTTCCTACTGATACTAAGAATTTTCCCACGTACACTCTATTGACGGCGAATAATCCTGCTCCTATTAACACCGAGATTCCTCCAAGCTGACTCAGTAATGCCAGAAAGCCGATTGGAGCTAGGACAAGGGTCCAAAAGTCTCTTGGAGTATAAATGACAATCTCTTGTTCAATCAAATGATAAATTTCGATATTTGCTTTATATCCTGAAAGGATAAAGAGAAGACCAGAAATAAGTGCAATTGCTGCAGCCAACTTGTTCCTAGTTGTAATTTGTCGTAGACTTAAATACCTGTCATACACGGGTCTGTCATCAACAACAGTAGTTATAGGTAAGAAGTCAAACGTTGTAACTGTGTTTTGCATTTTTGAGTAGCTGTATTTTGAGCGTACTTCATAGCCAGTAATTCTTAGTCTAATGCCCTCCTTACTTGCTGATTCTGCGAGTGATGTTGGTATAATATATTTTCGCATGGTTATAAATCCATGTTGAACCACAATGTAGTCCGAAATGGTTTTTCTAAGCGAACCCATCTTTTTTCCATCTATCGAATACACTGGCTTGTGTATATGCTCTGACCAGTCTGAAAAGGGATCGTCTTGTGTCACATCATCATCTGATTATTACAGCTAATCAATT
>JBKPEX010000045.1:0-14110 GCA_046728625.1 Thermoproteota archaeon | reverse complement strand
ATTTACTTAATATTTTTAAGATACCCTCTCTATTTGTTACCCTGTAAAGCTGAAATCTTTCCCCATAAATGGTTGTTATCAGTCCTGCATCCCTCAATCTTTTCAGATGCCAAGATACAGTGGAGGGAGCTCTCTTGATATATTCCACAACCTCGTTAAATGTGCATAGATCGTGCTCTGCTATGAATATTATCAATTGTCTAGCGACACTATTTCTGAACTGACCGATAATGTACGACTCTTCAAGAGGAATATTGACAGTATAATATCTTGTCATCCTATTTCTTTGTCTATCCACTTTTATTCGATCTAACTTTTCAAGTACAGAGAGATGATAAGTCAGAACGCCGTTATTTAGGCCTGTAATTCTTGATAGCTCTCTGTACCTTATACCTGGAGTCAGGTTAATGTTTCTTAAAAGCACCTGTGAAATATCGTCTAGCGTTTCAAGATTTGCGTTGTTCGGATCATATTTTGCTACTCCTGTAATCATATCTTGCTATTCACCTTAAACACGCCAATACCAAACAGAGTTAGCATAGCAAAAAGAATAACATGCGGTAATTCTATCTGCACAATAGGAATAATTATATCCTCTATGTTTACTGTTGCGTAAAATAGGTACAGAGACTCAACTACTGCAAGCGATAAGAACCCTAGTGTCATGAATAACAGCCTTGTAGTACCATTCCTTCGATAAGCGAGGATCGACACCGCACTGAGAAACGTGGCTATAGCGAGGCTAAAGATGTGTAGAAAAATATGATAAATCATATAGGTATGTGTTATGTGTGGTAGGATCACAGGTAACGCCAATACCGATACCACAAGTACTAATATGACAGTAAAGAGTTTGGGCTTGCTATCTGTAATACCATGCCGAGCCCTCTCAGATTGCATATGCAAAGTGCATATAGGATCTGTGAATTTAAATACTGTGGTTCATCTATCGAACAACTGTATCAACATTACCACTAGTGCTTTACTCGTATTCTGTATACTGAATGATACTGTTAGTAGCATGGCCTTTGCAACTACTTGATCCATAGACTCATCTTAAACCTATGTACCGAATTTAACCTATAGTGTAGTATTATCATGATCAAAATTTAACCAAAATCTTTCGTCAATTTAGATACGTACCTAATCTGCTACACATCTGCGTAACTCTACTATGCAAACATGTGCTTGGTAGTCAATTTTGAGTGTTGCTATTGCTCAAACACTTCTGGCATGTAAATGCCATCATGAATCACCAACAAAAAGAAGCGATACATTCATACACAGATTATATTTAGAGGTATCAAAAGATACAAGTTATAATGATAAAAACTGCTAAAGGAACAGCCTATAATTTATTAGTCTATGTGCACTAAATTATGAAAACATTGCAGAAGTGTATCGCGACTTTCTTTCATTATCCACAAAGAAAATTTATCCAAGGTAAATATCTGCTGTTTTTGAATATTGACAGGAACAAAGCCTCCATATGAAATTACTTGTACGATAACATGTTTTCCACCGACAGTGATGACTTCCTCTTCTACAGCATGCTCACTTTCTTCAATAACATTGTTATATAATATAAAAGGTCGATTTTTCCTCATAGCGATTATAGAAGCCTTTTTAAGTTTGGTCCTGAACTGCTCTACTAACCAGTCATCAACAATTAGTTCTTCTGTGCATCTTAGTCCTTTCTGAGACTGCTTTTTGTCTACAGCTACCTGTCGGTTGTTAACCAATCCTTAAGACTAAGGTAGATCTGTATTTATTATAATAAGATAATATTTGTTTATTCTTTAGGTAAATTGGCCTGACAATTATGCTATACAATTGTATCATATTAAACTACTTTACTTTCTACATGAGGAGAGTAAAGGATTTAATTGCATTGTTATTCTATAATATTGTTTAGAATATACTTACAATTAACGGATATCTTCCGAATTACTAAAATTTAATTATTATCAGTATGATTACTCTCAGAACCCACGGGTTTTTTGCTTAGAAGCGAAAGCCAGGGTTTTAGGAGGTCTTCATCTAATTTAACCGATTGAATATTTGCCTCTCTAATTAATTGTGTTCCATCCTCTGGATAATCCTCAAGTGAAACTATTCTTGCTATTCCAACGCTAATTGTCATCTTGCTGCAGTCTATACATGGTGCAAATGTAGAATATAATGTGGCGCCCCTAGTACTTCCTGCATTTCCAAACAACGCACATTGCATTATTGCATTGGCCTCAGCATGGGTGCATAGGCATCTTTCGAGAGCTTCACCAGACTTTATATTCCCATTCATTCTAGCTGTGCATCTAGCACATCCGCCCTGGAAGCAGTTCTTTATCCCTGCCGGTGTTCCGTTATAACCTGTTGCTATCTGTCTATTGTCTTTTACAATGACTGCTCCAATATGTCTTGTGATGCAATTCGAACGAAGTTTTGCTATTTCTGCTTGAAGCATAAAATAAATATCCCAACTGGGCCTATTCATAAATAGTAAATTTGGAAATAGCTATAAAAGCTATTAATATCTACTCAAGGATAATTACAGATTTACGTTACCGCGCACAACTCGACAAAAACACTTGAGATGTTGTTTATACGCAAATTTGACATATGTAATTTTTATATTCCTGCTTCAGTATAATAAAAAACGTCAGAAAAAGATATGCATCATCTAAGCCTCAAGAGAGAAGAAACAATGACAAGGAAGCTGTTTCTTTGGATTTTTTACTTTTGTGCCGTTTCAATGTTGTTGATAACAGTTTATGCTCTATATGTTAGCATAGGAGAATATATCAAGACAGGAAGGGTAGTTATCGGTGAAGTATTGGTTAATACCGAATTTCCAGTTCACGGTTTTTCAAAATTAGTAACTTATCTTATGATCGTCTCTGTGATAGGCTGGTATTGTGTGACTAGACTAGGTGGAGAGAAGGTTAAAGACATTCCTAAATCAGTCAAATCTATTTTGCAGTTGGTAGTCCTAGCCATAGCCGTAATATCACTGTATGAATTTATTTACAACTTCCTTATATGGAGCTCTCTTATTACTGCTGATGCAATTAACGGTATTTTGAGGCTAGACCAAATAAACGTACCTTATCCTAATCCAAAAACTCCGTGGAACCTTGTGTTTGCAACTAAGATGTCACTTGCAGCATTTCTTATTTCTGCACATGGATTTTATACTATATCAAAGCATAAAAAAATTGAAATCGCTAAAGAAGATATGTAATATGTGGTGTTATCGTCATGGTCTGTAATCAATTGAACTTTTATTGCTTTTCGTCTCTTATATAGTAATATTTTTCATGATAATCTGGAGTCCCTTCAGTTGTGTGAAATGAAGTTAGCTACAATCGAATTCATTGATAGTAATTGTACTAAATCTGTTTCTTTCTCTTCTGGTAAATAAATTGCTATCCGCAACAAGTTCCTTGAGGAATGATATTACCATGTGGGCACTTTCTCGGATGCCTTAACAATGTGCATAATGCGTCTGTAAATATGCTCTTCATATGATGCTCAATTCCACAAACCATTTCCTCGTCAATTTCTATCTTTAGAGCATCTTTCATCATAACTTCAAGCAACCTAGTATTCCTGATCATCTGCTTTCCAATTCTTTTGCCTTCTTTTGTCATCTGCACAATTTTTCCCTTTTTGTAATCCACTAAATTGGCATTATTTAACTTTTGAAGCATTTCTACAACAGAGGGTTGTGTTACATTGAGAATTTTGGAAATAGAGCTGACTTTTACTTCTTGTCTCCTCTCAACAATACACCAGATAGCTTTTAGGTACATTTCTATGTGCTCTGATTCAGCCGTCCCAACATACAGCTCCTCTTCATATTCTTCTTCGACTCTTTTACTGTCCACATACTGAGACTTTTTTTGGGCCATAGTTTACTGCAAAACTTGTTAGGATAGTATATTCTGCAACAATATTATTAACCTTTATAGCCCATTGCTGAGAATTTTGTAAAAGGCCTTGGCTAATGGCCCTCGTTTAACGTATTTGCTGACATGTCCATATTATTACTTCTTTTCTATGTCTGCCATAGATTTCCTTGAAATTTGCGTTGCCTTCTTCCTCTTAGGCTGTAGCACAAGTATGTACAATGAACCGACAAGATATATTGAGAGCAGTATAATCTGAGCAACAACAGTTTCTAACGTAGGATGAATACCACTCATCTCAGCTACGTTTATGTCTAATCTTGGTATAATCCCAATCATATGTGTTGTAGAAATATATCCGACTTCTTGAAATGCTCGTATAGTATTACCCATGAATGCTATTGACATATAAGCCCCAACGGCCATAGTTAACCCAAATAGTACTCTGAGGGGCAGCTTTTTACCTAACATTCTTATGAGAAATACAACTCCTGTTATTATTCCAAGGCCAGAAACTAAACCGGCGATGACGTACCATTCCATATATCTAGCAAAAGACAGCATTGCTTGATAAAATAGGACTGTCTCAAAACCTTCCCTATAAATAGTAAAGAACGATAGCATTACAAAAACCAGAACACTTCCAGTAGTAGTTGCTTTCCAAACCTTTGCCTTGACAAATTCGATCCATTTTTTTGTCTCAATCTTGTTGAGTACCCAAAAGCTGACCCAAAATAATACTGCGACTGCAGAGATACCAGCGATGGCTTCAATTAGTTCCCTGTTAACACCAGATATTTCGATTATGTATTGAGCAATAAACCACGTAACAGTAGTGGCTATAATAGCGATCGCAATACCGTAATACACATGTTTCTTGAAGCGGTCATTTCTCGATGCCTCAAGATAAGTAATGATAGCTCCTATAATTAGCGCTGATTCCAGTCCCTCTCTAAATATTATGGAAAATGATGTTGAGAATGCTATTGTTGGAGCTAATACTCCTGTACCAGAGACGAGCCTTTCGGATTCATCGAGGCCTTGCCTGATTTTAAATACTTCAGTTTGTACGTTCTCATAGTTTGCCTTTGCTTGAACTAAGTTCCGTAGCTTAGCAAATCTAATTTCCATATCTAGTGTGAAATCTGGGTTTATTGGGCGTAATGGTATCTCGATATTTTCGTAATTGTTCAAATAAGCAGAACGGGACCTTGACAATGCTTCATTGTATGCTCCTATCCTATATTGTTGCAGCATCTCATCCAGATCGAGCCTAATTTTATCAATATTATTCCTTACAAATTCCTTAGAAGAGTCATTGGATTGGCCTATATTGAGCCTTTCCCCTGTATATGTACCAAAGCCCTTGCTTAGTGTATTGATATCTGCGAGTGTACTTACACTAGATCCATTAGAAGATTTTGTGATTTCTTTACTGCTGGTTCCATTAATAACTTGCGTATCCTTGTTGACATAGTTTCCTAAAGTATGGTCGCTTTTTAAAATTGCCTCTGCGCCATTTAATTTTGAAAGAAGGTCTTCAACGAATACCGTTATGCTTATAGAACTCGCCTTTTCTTTAAGCATCTGTCTTAGATGTTCTCTCATTGCCAATTCCAAATATGATTTTAATCTATGGTCATGTTTTTCAATTGGCGGTTCTAGATATTCAAAATTATCCAAGTAGGCAGCCACAGCAGCCTGGTCAGCTTGTTGATAATTACCTTTTTTTGTTTCTGTAATGACATTCTGAAGTAGATTTCGTATACTCGAAAAGTATTGTGAGTATTGATTAATCAAACTGGCATCAGTATGGTTGTTCTCGGCTGCAGCCTTTCTATTTTGTGAGTCGACATTAGAACCTAGTTGTGATACACTTCCTGTCATAATCCCATTCTCTATTGTAGATATAATTCGTGAAACTACTTCCTTGTCAGATTTTCTTGTTATAGAGTCCTTTAGTTGAGCAAATGATAAATTAATCTCTGAATTTCTATTCTTATCTATGGACTTACTTATTTTATCGTAGTTAGATTTTGCTGCGTCCACTAAACCAGCAGAGTTTTGGTAATCTATTTTGCTGAATTGGCTTTTGCTTTTGCTCACCTGTCCCAAGCCATTAGAAATAGAGCTGTTGGATATTTGGTAGGACTTGTTAGCGTCCTTTAAAAGAAATATGACGGTTTGAGAAATTACAAACAATTTATTTGATTTGATGGCCGGCTCCATCGTCTGATTAGAAATATTATTCAATAAAGTATTAACTTGAATTATATAGTGCCTCGCATTGTCAAACGAACCAGTTCTAATCATAAATGGAAGATCTGTCAGCGCTGACTCAAGCTCTGCTACCGACGTGACATTCCTTGAATTTTCAAGAATATTTTTAATCGATGGCAATATCACAGAATGTGGAATATATGCGTGAGCAAATGCCATGTCGTTGTCGCCTTCTGCCAAGCTTTTTTCAGTTAACTTAATTTGAGTTCGTATTCTTTCGAAATTAACTATGCCAATAATTGCATTCGCATCATTAAATTTTCCAATTGCTGGCTTTATCGAAGCCGTATCTTTATTGCTCTGCGCATAAATAAAATAACTCGAAGAAACATACGGTATAACAATATTTACTGTAACTAAGAAAGAACATATTATAATAATAAGAATATCTATTTTAACTGAACATAAATTTTTTACCTTATTCAGTAACTTATTTTTTGTTTTCATTCCATGATTTTCACTTTATTGTTCAATTCCTAACATGATTTTATAATGCTGCCCAGAGGGTTTCTATCAGATTCTGACCATGCATTAGGCCGTCCTAACTTACACGTCTCTGTATTTAAACAATAATATCCACTCTTATCTTAACAATATATGTGAACTAATAGATGGTATAGATAAATGTATGTTATTTGTAATGATGCCATTGAAAAAGAAAATCGATTTTACACTAAGAGAGATTGAAGAGTTGGATCTACAGAATGGATTTTTTCAGACTTTATTAAATTTGACTCAAGTGGGCGAAATTGAAACTGACTATAAAAAGGCTAAGAAAATATTGAAGGAAATTAAGTCATGGCCATTTTATAGAATTTTTGTAGCAGTCAAGGATGATGGAGAGATACTAGGTTCGACTACTTTGCTTATAGAACGTAAATTCGTCCATAACGGAGGAAAAGTTGGGCATATCGAAGACGTCGCTACAAAAAAAGAATACGAGGGAATGGGTATAGGCTCAGCATTAGTTAATCGAGCTGTAGAATTTGCGAAGGCAAATGAGTGTTATAAAGTCATACTAGACTGCTCCGAAAAGAACACCCAGTTCTATGAAAAACTGGGATTTAAGAGACATGAAGTGTCAATGAGATATGATATTTAGTAAGCGTAAGCCCCATCTGCAGGTCTGCACTGATTACAGAGCTTCATGTTTTTGTCATTTATTTTTACTGGCTTAACTTCTACATCTGTCATTTTACACTGTTCACATTGTCCTATCATAATCGATCAATCCACCTAGTATACACGTGTGAGAATATTATATATAAAACAACTGCTTTAGCCACACAATCAATTAGTTCACTAATATTATTTTATAAATATATACAGTTCATGATAATAATGAAAACAACCTTTTGAAGTGGTTTTACATCTTCGTCTATTAATTAATATATTCTGGTACTATTAATGTCATTAATAATAATTAATGACTAAAATTGGCAACACGTATAGATGGTTTCATGGACATGTAGCAAATCGGCCTACAAATTTCAGCTGGGTTATTAAAGATGAACTTGCTGGAAGTGGAATGCCTATGTCATATTCGCAATTTATATGGGTGATTAACCACGGAATAAAAACCATTGTTACTGTGAGAGAAGTACCTTTGCCATCACAATGGTTTAGTAATGAAAACAATAGTAGGAGTATAGATTATTTACACCTGATAGTAGAAGATTATGGCGCTCCTTCTCTTGAAGAATTGGACAACACAGTTGATTATATGCTAGGTCATATCCGTGCAAAAAAACCAGTTATGGTTCACTGCGCTGCTGGTAGAGGAAGAACTGGTACTATATTGGCTGCCTATCTTGTGAAAAAAGAAAATATGTCTCCTGAGCAAGCTATCAACAAAATTAGAAAGATTCGGCCAGGCTCAATTCAATCAGAGTCTCAAGAAAATGCTGTCTTGATGTATGCAAAATATATTAGAAGCAAGATTTAAGATCACGTATTAGAATAGTAGTTTTGTGTATTATGTTACAAATAGTATGCGAGTTAGAAACTAACGACATTGCAGGCAACTGAATACATTTTCTGCGTTACTTATATAAGCATGCAAGCTATGCATGATAGCCAAGAATTGTATGGATATATGTTTTACGCCAGATTTGTGCGTTCATCAATTTTATAAACGAATCCTCTTTTGTAAATAAACCTTCTTCATCTTATTTAGAGCTAATACCAATATCACTATAATTGCCATTGTAACTGATGCTTGGAGTATGGAGATGATCCATCTATCGTTATGGCTCGTCATTCTAAACACAATGCTGTCTATTGGAGCTACGAAAATTATCAGGAATGCTGCTGCTGTCAATATCATTAACCACATAACAGTAATAAATTCTACAAGACCTAGGAGTCTCATTTCGGAAGGATCCCTGATAAGAAATAGTATTGTAAGACAATTGAAATCAGAGCGAGAAATGAAGAGAACACAGCGAGCTTAAATATCTCACGACAGATATCTCTTTCAGAAAGTGGACCTTCAGCTAATATCAATCTTAATAGTGTGATAGGTGCATTCTTGTCATTTGATGCCATTAACCTAAAATCATCCATTAGAAGTGTAGGTCGAGACTTTACCTTTCTGTGCTCAACGATTTTCTTAACGCTAGCAAGAAAGAGAAAAGAATTCATCACTGCCGGTAACAAAGCAATTACTGCTATCAATTCAGAATTGCCAGCAATTGCTATTGATCCATACATTGCACCTATTAATAAAGTTCCAGAATCACCTGGAAATATTTTGCTCGGAAATTTGTGATATCTGTATAAAGCGATGGTACCAAAAAATAATGGAAGCGCAGAAAGGAAAACTTCACTTCTTCCAAAGATAGCGACACTGAATAAGAGGGGAACCATGGTGATGACAACAAATCCACTTGCTACTCCATTTAAAACATCAATTGAATTAATTGTATTGCCAGCAATTGGAATAATAACAAGTACAAGTGGTATATATAAAAGCGGAATAAATGCATCACCAAATATAAGGTTTAAATGTGAACCATGAGCTGAGAAAAATATAATGGGAGCTGCAGATGCTATGAGCGCTAATGGTTAAAACCATCCAGGCATAACCCTCTTGTCATCAATAAATCCTATAACAAATGCAATTATAGTTGTAAATAAAACGGCAATGACTACAGTGTTCAAAGTTAGAAAATAAAGTATAATTTCAGCCACTGCAATGCCGACAAGCAAAGTAGGTCCTGCTGGCCTCGGAATGTACTGCCTATTAGGCTTATGTACGTCCTGTACTGTGTCTCCTTTAGAGGATAATGATTTGATTGTTTTGGGCATCAGATACGAGACTACAAAAAATGATATAGCAGAGACAATTGCTCCATCAACTAAAAGGTTAATCCAAAAGTGTGGATTTATCATTGTATCTGATCACTAAGCTAATACATATTGAGAGAGTATTTTCTACAAATTCCAATATGCTTACACAATATGCCCATCGAATTTCCAAGAAACTATTTCTATTTTTCCGAGAAAGACAAAAAATCTGTTATCAATAATGTTTGGCTTTAACAAGCTGTGCCTGCAAGACAATTACAACTTTAACCTGTGCAGTATGTATATATATTCCTATTTTCACGTCTGTCCTATGAAATAAATTGTTACTATTAAAAAGCGTACAGGCTATTGATTTATGTGGTATCACTTCTTCTAAATCTTCTAATCTATGACAATATCGTATTTTTACTGTCTAGAAATCTCTATATTCTCATATTTATTTTTGTCTATTATGATCGATATTAGTAATGTAGGCTTTTCTTCTCAGCTGATCTTTTAGTTTCTTTGCTAACGAGGAACCAATTTTTGGGATTTCAGATATTTTTGCCTCTGAGGCCTCTGCTACCCTGAATATATCTGTAAAACCGGCGTTATATAATGCTCTTGCCCTAGACCTGCCAATTCCTTCTAGAGTAATAAGTGATAGCAGTTCCTCTTTGACTCCATATTTTATTCGAGTCTTAAGATTGGATATCTCTATCAGTAGGTCTTCTCGTTTGAGTAATTTAGCAATTTCATATAAGGAGTAAGATAACCAACTAGCATTCTCTACCAACCTGTACATGTCTCCAGGTTCTATGCCAATTTTGTCACTTAATACTCTGTCACCAGTTTCGTTAATCCATTCATAGAGCGCCCAAAGGCTTCTGGAACAGCTATATTCGTTTACCTGATTGAGTGGATCGTACCTATTCTGTTGTTGCTCTTGATGCTCTTGGATTATAGAGCTCACCTCCTCCAAGTCCTTCTTCCTCAGTGATATCTTTGGATAAAAGTCGGGACTGTTTGTAATTAAATACAAGAATAGTATGAGATGGTCATTATTATTTTTTCTTTCTACTCCTGCTCGTTCTATCGATTCAATAGCTCTTCTAAATTCGACTCCTGTAAGCGGATCAATGTAAAGTAATGAGATATATTTTCCAAATTGGGTAGCAATGTATCTGCTATTTTTTGATTTTATAAGGTCTTCATTCTCAAGGTAGCTCAATGCAGAGTCAACTTTAAAATTTACAGTAGCCTTTTTGTACTGTTTAGCAAATAACGTGTTTTCGAATAAGCCATAAATTTCATCTTTCTTCACTCCAGGAATAGTTGCAATCGTACTTAGAATATGCACTCGTATTGCACGGTCATTAGTTAATTGTGAGCGCAGCGGTTCTATATCGCCTGCTATATAATGCTCATAAATTTCATCGGCATTGGTATATGATTCAGACATAATTATTGCCTCTCCTTGCTTGTCGTACTTTGGTCTGCCAGCGCGGCCACAAAGCTGTTTGTATTCCAAAACACTGATAGGAACATTTCCGCCATACTCTGAATCATAACGTAGAGTACTGGCTAAGATGACGCGTCTTGCAGGAAGATTTACACCTGAAGCCAACGTAGGAGTAGCAATTAATAGTTTGATCACTCCTTTCTTGAATGATTCTTCTACAATTTCTCTACTGGAAGGCGCCAGCCCAGCATGATGGAATCCTACACCTTTTGATATAACCTTACATAGGTTTCTAGTAATAACAGTATCATCGCCTTTATTAGAGATCTGTATTGATGCTGTCTCCGCCAATTCTCTGGAGTGTTCATCCAGCCTCTTGTATATTCCATCTGCTGCCTTAGCAGCTAGAGAAGATGCACGCTTACGTGTTTCTGCAAAAATGATTACTTGTCCGCCACCATTATCTAAAGAATCTATCGCAATATCTATTACAGCAGAGGAAGTGCCGGATGATGTTTGGATTTTAAATTGATCGCCATTATTCATACGAACGTTACCATGTTCATAAACTCCCTCAACTAACTTAGTTGGCCTCCAATCACTTTTAATCAATTCGCAGTCTAACCATTTTGCAATATCATCAGAATTTGCTACTGTTGCACTCAAAGCCAGAATCTGTGATAGTGGATAAAATTTCCTTATTTTAGTCAACATCATCTCCAAGGTAGGACCTCGATCTCTTTCCCCAATAATATGGACCTCATCAGCAACAAAAAGCCCAACATTAGAAAGCCATTGAGTGCTATGTCGAATAAGCGAATCCATTTTTTCATTCGTTAAAACTACGACGTCGGCATCAGCAATTTCATTCCCTGAGGAATTGTAATCTCCACTGGCAAGTCTTACTCGAATCTTTCTATCAATAATGTTGAGACTTTCTAAAATTAGAAAGTCGTGGTATTTCTCTGTAGCTAGTGCTCGTAGTGGAGTGAGATATATAACCTTCAAGCCCTTTTCAATAGTTTTTATTGCTGCCATTATAGCTATCAGAGTCTTACCACTCGCAGTAGGGGTAGTGACAAGTAAATTTTTGCCCTCAAGCATACCTTTGGAAAGAGCCAGTTCCTGCGGAGGATAAAGTGAAGAATGTCCAAGACAATTCAGAAGAGTTTTAATGTTGGTATCTGGCACGGTTATTGTCATATATGTGCGTCACATGTATGTGAAAAAGGCTAATAATCGTTGTTTTAAATGCATATATAGTATAGATAGCAGGCGTTTGAAATTACTGATCGTTAGGTCAAATAAACATCGTTGGTATTTGAATTAGATATATAATTCTGTATCACTGCAAATCATAATAATAATTCTCCCTAGGTAGCCGGTATCTCCAAACATTCTTACATAAAAAAAATCCCCGGCCACACTCTATTGTTATCTATCGGAAGATATCGCGGCTATAGACTCCAAAAGTCAAAGACTATTGAGATCTTAGTGCTGTTATAGGTAAAAGTCTGGATGCCTTTACCGCTGGAAAGAAACTCGCTAACAGACTGAGTATTACAGAAATTATCCATACCCTTATCATATCATTTGCAAGAAAAATCGGGGGATTATATGATCCATTTCCTGGACGGAATCCAAGTGCAAGGCCGTATCCTACCCCTATTCCTGCAAGCAAACCTGTCGTAGCTCCTAAAATTCCAATCAATAGACCCTCAACCAAAAAAAGAATGAGGATATGTCTGTTCTGTGCACCGATAGCTTTCAGCGTTCCAATCTCCTTTGTTCTCTCCACAACTGATGTATAAAGGGTAGTAATAATTCCAACTGCACCTACTATTAATGAAACGATTGCGATGCTTGTAAGAAACGCATTAATTCCACTTGTAAATTGCTGTATCGTCTTTAAAATAGCCTTAACAGTATTAATTCCAATATTGTTACCGTACAGACTTCTTATTTCTTGTTCAACTGCGTCTACCAGATTGCTAGTCTGGGCAATCACGAACAATGAGTCGAACTTGCCTGATTTTTGTAACAATGAATTTCCAGCATTCCTATTAATAACTACCGCATTATCTATGGTGGGATTCCCGGTTTCTTTCATAATCCCTGTAACAACAAAGCTTTTTGATTCTTCTTTCTGAACGCCAGTGTCGGGATCTACAAAAGAATATGTCACTCTCACACTCTGTCCTAGATTAATAAACGGTATAGAATCTCCTGGAGGATTGGCAACATCCTGAGCTACAATCATAGCAGAAGGATCATTTTGTCTTATAGTAGAACCTTCTGTAAACTCAAGCGTAGGTGCAATGACTAAAAGTTTAGCAGGGTCAATGGACAAGACGGCATCAGTTTTTGTTTCACTTTGGGATTGTAAATTTACTGAAGACCTATAAGAAGGGATCACGTCTTCAACAAAAGGAAGGGACTTTATTCTGTTTACTACAGCTGCGTTTAGAGTAATTTTTGCTTCTGTTGGAGTATTATCCTCAGGCCCTCCACCTCCTGGTCCACCAGCTTGAGAAGATTGAGAGCTTGATATGAAAAGAATATTCGGAGCCAAATTACGGAATTGCTTGTTAAAAAGTTCGGAAAATGATGCGCCAAAGCTGTTGACTGCAACCAATAGGCTACTTCCTGACATGACCATTAATATCGTTAAGATTGATCTGATCTTCCTCTCTCTAATAGCGTCAAATGATAATAAGAAAATATCCTGAATGTTTATAGTGTTTTATCACTTCCTTCCTCTTCTTTCCTATCAAATTTTATATCTTTAGATATTCTTTCTCTATCATTTGAAGTAATACTGTTCTTGCTTGAAAAAAGATCCATATTTCTACTGCCAGATAATTCGTCAAGCCTGGACTTTAGTCTTCTCTTTTTCTGAATTCTCTTAATAATGAATACGAGTACTATTATAATAGCAGCAATGGCAGTAATAGTTATTATAATGAGACTTTTTAATCCGAGGTCTATTCCAGATATGGAACCGAGATTCTGAGTGTCAGTACCAGATGGTTTCTGTTTAAGCTCTAGATTAACTTTCTTATTTACAATTAGTTCATGAGGAACTCTCAAATCATCATTATATGTGATCTTCATAGAAACTAGATAAGCTCCTTCACGCTCTTTTTGTACGGTGTTATTATCTATTTGTAAT
>JBKPEX010000151.1:0-1464 GCA_046728625.1 Thermoproteota archaeon | reverse complement strand
CGACAGCAAATTCTCCATTCTTTGTTTATCTTTAGAAGTATCAAGACGAAATTCTGATGACACTAAATTAAATGCATTAAAACTAACAAATGCGATCGCTATAATGATTGATATTATAATTACAAATTTAGGTTTAATTGCATTATTATTATCATTATTCCTTAACGATCGAATTACAATAAATAAATGCAAAGACAGAAATCCATATCCTGTATACCAAAACCCATCTGTAATAGTTACAAGTTTTTGTTCCTCTATAGCCATAGCATAGTAGTAATACAGTAACGTAAGATCTGCGCAGAACCAAGAAAGTATACCTAGTGTTAAAAATAAATATGATTTACCGTGAAGTCCATAAACTCCATGTCGGTATATTGCAATTACACCCAAAATGGAAGCAACTGCTGCAGTTATGTTCATAGTCCAAAGTGCTGTTGGGAGTCTATGGTGAGAATCCGAAAAAATTATTATGGAATTTGCAATTATAATCGAGATTATAATTAGTATATACAGACTATATATAGCACGTTTACGAATCATGGGCTAATAATGTCAAGCCTTATATTAGAAGGTGATTCATACTGCAACTATATCGATTCTATAGGTTCAAAATATAGTCGGAATACAGCCCAAAGGAAAGGATTGGGGATATAATATGAAGAAAGGCTCGCGACATACCAAATAGACTATAAAAAGACGAGCGATAATGACCCAAAGAAATAAGGCAGATAATCATTCAAGCTAATTCAGGAGTTAAAAGAAGTCAGCGATTAGAAGCTTAGATTATCTTCCTTATCCAAACCAGGTATTAAGCTCGCTAAGAATAAGTGGATGGAATCTGTCAGAACTTTTTATGGAGAGACTGAGCGCGAAATGACTCAAGAAGTACTTATATCTAACTGATGAATAGCTTGATACAAATGGGCATAGTAAGGGAAGTGCCCTCGTATAACGAAGCAAGAGAGAGATTAATGGAAATAATTCGCGAAAGGGCGATTGTATTCCAAGATGTAGAATTATTTTCAAAGGTCAAATCTTCGTATTATTACGATATAAAGCGCATCGCACTTCAGCAAGAGGGAGCACATCTTCTTAGTTATTTACTGCTAACAGAGATATCTAAATACGGTCCAAAATCAGTAGGTGGGATGGAGATGGGTGCAGTTGCACTCGTGACTGCTGTAGTGTACAAAAGTACAGATGATGGTAAATACGGTAAGGGACTTAACGGATTTTTCATAAGAAAAACGCAAAAAGGCTATGGATTACAAAATAAAATTGAAGGAAACATGATTCCACCCGTTGTGATAATTGACGACGTGATTACTTCAGGTCAAAGTGTGATGGATTCCATAAAGGCAGTTAATGCAGAAGGAATTACGCCAAAAGGTGTAGTATGCGTAATAGATAGAGAAGAAGGTACGCCAAATGTGTTAAAACAAAACAATATCAAGTATTCTGCAC
>JBKPEX010000415.1:0-1481 GCA_046728625.1 Thermoproteota archaeon | reverse complement strand
ACGCAAACTAGTCTGTTTGCTCAAAAAAAGTGGGGGTTTTCTGTGCAGATCCTGCGCTTTGTTATACTTACCTTTTAGGCCGGTTCCTGCGAATTTCGTCAATTATTGATGACGTATCAACAGTGTATCAAAGGTCCCTTTTTTAGACAGTAAAGAAATTACCACCTTTAATTTACTCTATCTGTAGAATGCGTATCCGTAATAACACGATTTTTTACCCAATTTTGAACTGCTTATCTTATAATTTTGACAAGCGAGCAAATAAATGCCGCTGTTAAGCAAATCCAATGAAATATGCATTGGCCTACCTTAGGGTGAGCACCGAAGAACAAACAGTATTGAATCAACGAATGGCTCTTCAAAAGTGGGCTAAAGAACACGGGTTCCAAATTGTGGATTTCTTTGAAGATTCTGCTGTAAGTGGAAAGACGGCTGCTATTAGAAGGCGTGCGTTCAATGAACTCCTAGATTTGATAAAGATTGCCTCTATCGATGCGATACTCATTTATGAACTATCCCGGATCGGCAGGACGTTTTGGGAAACTTTAGACGCAATAAAAGTTATTGAACAGTATGCTCCTCTGATCTCCTGTTCTCCGCGAGAATCGTTTTTACAAACAACTGAGCCCAGTATAAGAAAGCTAATGATCGGAATCTTAACTTGGGTTGCAGAAAGGGAACGCGAGATGCTGATTCAACGCACGAAAGATGGAATGACTCGAGCCAGAGCAAGTGGAAAAGTAGTAGGAAGGCCGAAAAAGATACTAGATAAATCAAAGCTTATTGAGCTGCTCGCAGAAAATAGACCGCGAAGTAAGATAGCCGAAGTACTAGGTGTTTCGAAGGCAACGTTATACAAGGAACTCAGATTTCCTTCTAATTAGTCTTATGATTAAATCTCATTTTCGATTTTGTAAACCAGCTCGATGATTACGTCCATCAAAAATTGAAGATCCGTTCTTGGTATTGCTAACGGTGGAACTATAACCAAAGTATTTCCGAGTGATCTCAGGAAAACTCCCATCTTCAAAGATTCTTGCATTATGTAATAAGCTATTGGAACCCTATTTTTGACGTAGAATGTTGGCTTTCCGTCTTTTATGATATCGAAAGCTGCCAACAGACCCTTATGTCTGATGCATGAAATGACGGGAGAGTTATGGATTACCTTTAAACGATTATGGATATACTGACTATTACCCCTTATCTGTGAAATTAATTTATTTTTTTTGATCATATCGAGATTGGCCATTGCGGCTGTACATCCTAGTGCATGACCAGTATAGGTGTGTCCGTGAAAGAGATGTTTTTTCTCTAGATAATCTCCGTTAAAGGCTCGATATATTTCGGATGTGGTAAGGGTCACTGCAAGTGGACTGTAGCCCGCAGTTAGGGCCTTACCAAAGCAAGATATGTCAGGAATAGATCCTTGAGATAGGTATTCGACCATATTACCCAATCTACCAAACCCTGTTGCAATC
>JBKPEX010000229.1:0-3164 GCA_046728625.1 Thermoproteota archaeon | reverse complement strand
ACATTATGCCATGGCTTTATTATCATGTGCTTGACCTGATGCAATCTTCATGTAAAACAAGGCCCTAGAATTGGAATCATCTCTTAGCCTTTGCCATATTTCTCGTTACATTAGAAAAGAGAGAAAGATGTCGTGTAGAATAAATGGATGAAAACATGCATATGCTTTTTCTAGCAGAAACCAAGAAAATCTATCCAAGCAACAGATAAAAAAACCTAGCGATATTCTGTATAAATTATTGGTTACAATATACAAAAATAGGTTATTTGGAAAATATGGTAAAAAAATCGCGGTATTACTGAAAACTTGAGAGAGTGAGGTAAAAAGTCAATTGAAGTATAGACAATATATTTTATTTAATCGAAATATTCTTCTTGCCTTTGTTTGTGCTTTTGTCAGCGGAGCCATTATTAGCCATGTAACAATAACAAGATTCTCTTATGCCTCTAACTCTCTGATTACCTTGCTGACAGAAGACGGTGTTTTCTATACTGTATTTGGGATACTATTTTACTTTGACAACAAGATGAAAAATAACCCTGCCAGGCAAGAAGCACAATCTCTAACTTTACATGGTACCGGGTTTGGAAATATAAAGTGGATTATTATAAAATTGGTGTCAAGTATGTCAATAGCTGAGGTCGAATATAATATTGTAAAGCCGTCTGTTCATTATTTATTGCTAACGCAGCATTTTGAAGCCTATATAGCTTCAATTATTGCTAGTTTAGTTGGAATAATAGGATTTATCATTGTCGCAAATATAATGGCACATTATATAGGTTTGTTCAAAAAAAAGCTCGACCTTTAACCGAGGAATAGCTACAATTTCTGCAGTTATTGTTCCTCAAAATCGGTGACTAGATTGTTCATGCTCATGGTTTGAAAAAATTCGGGCTGACAATCATCTGACTGATTTTTATTACATACTTGTATTTAGACATTGAATCGAAAAGTCGTGGATAAACTTTGGTTGAGGATCCCAAATAGTATGAGCATTTATTCTAACTCGTATAGAATAACTCTGGAGATATTCGCAACTATCTCGTCTAACAATTTACGTCCTTTTCTCACTGTAGCATTTCTTGGATTACCCCATATCCCATTTCCAGTTATTTGTGGAAAAGAACCAGGATTATTTGTAATGACCGAATACGCTGCTTTTGATTTTGATAGATTTTTTTTATTAGATTTGGCCCGCTTCATTTTAACCAGTTCAGGAGTCAGAGCAAGTACAAGGGACGTCTCTACCTCACCGGCATGATCAAATTCGCTTGTCATTAACTGCCAATAATTTAAAGAAAATATCTTGGCATCTCTGGGCATTTGCTTTATGACGTCTTGTCCGATATATTGTAGCACGCCTGTGTTCCCATGGTGTGCATTGAGTAAGAAAATATTTTTTATACCATTTTGTCCAAGAGAAAGACATACATCACTGATCATACTTGATAAGGTGGAATGACTCAACGATATGTTAAACATAGGCGAATGTTCATAAGACACTCCGTAATATAGAGGCGGCAATACAAAAGAACCGATCTTTGTTGCAACGAGCTTTGCGATTGATTCGGCGATCAAAGAATCGGTACAAACAGGAAGATGCTCTCCATGCTGTTCCAGTGATCCTATTGGAACTATCGCTCGCTTAATTTTGACTATTGATCTCCGAAACTCTAAATCGCTGATCGTGTGTAGGGGTATGGACACTGTATCTAATGAGTATCACATATTTATCAACCTTGCAAGCTTTCAAGAGTATAGAAGTATAGAAGCAAACTCTAGATGCCTGTTAAACACTGCTATAATTATTTCCTATACATTGGTAACGATGTTTCATATTTGTTCCATCACAATGTCGGCCGGCTGGTCTTTCACCAAAGGGATAGTTTTACCTAGGATGATACCAACAAGTTATTTACACAAGCATGATGATAAATGGTCGTCCTGATGCCTGGTTGTTAATATTAGTATTATTATTATTATTATTATTATCCTTAGGCTGCACATTATGGAAGGTCGTTAGGTGACAATACGTGAACTCGTCCCCAATAAACCTCTAACATTCCCTGCAGATACAGCTTTAAAGCCTCCAGAAGTGTCGTTGCTTCTAATGCCCGTCCTGTCTTTTTTATACTTTCTAGCGTGTCAGAAGGCTGTACTTTGAATGATTCTTGGCAAATAATCGGACCTTGGTCCAGATCCTCTGTCACAAAATGGGCTGTGCAGCCTACAACCTTGGCGCCTCTTTCGTAGGCCTGCACATATGCATATGCTCCAGGAAAAGCCGGTAGTAGGGAGGGGTGGATATTGATAATTCTATTTGGGTAACGCCAAACAAAGTTAGGGCTTAGGATCCTCATATATCTTGCAAGAACAATTAAATCAACATTATAATTTTCTATTAATCGTAAAATCTTATTCTCTGATTCTTGTGGGTTGTCAGAATAGACTACTGTCTCGAATGGTATTTCGAACCTTCGAGCGATATAATTCAGGGTATTTTCACTTCCTATTATAACTGAAATTTTGCACTGAATCTCACCATTATTTTTGGCTTCCATAATTTTTTCCAAGCAGTCATGTTCTTTGCTGACTAAAATTGCAATGTTTCTAAGACGATGGGGTTCCTCATAATGAACCTTAATCTCCATTTGAAGTTTTTTGGAAAGTTCAAGCAATCCTTGGTCAAATTGTTGCCTATTAACTTTTTGAAACGATGCTTCTAGATGCATTCCGAATAATCCTCTCACAACATTTTGCTTAACGTTTTCAATATTGCCGCCTGCCGCGAAGACAAAATTAGTGATCTCGGCCACAACGCCCTTCCGATCATTTCCTATGACTGTAACTTCTATAATTGTCCTCTGGTCTATATTATTAAAACCTCCAGATCTTTTCATTGTATACAGCATTTAACAATGGATATCATGACATAAATCTTCTACGTGAAAAAGCCTAAATAGAGTGGCCATCATAATATTGCAATCAGCCGTACTGTATACTCTGTATATGATGTCTTTTCAATTACAGTTTTTTTGCCTCACGTGAATACGTATGTTCTAGTTAGTTTCCCTTTGTAATTACTTTGAGGTGATATGTTCGGTTGAAGACATACCCTGACATAAAAGAGGCTCTAACTCGTCTACGACATGGTACTGAAC
>JBKPEX010000312.1:0-6643 GCA_046728625.1 Thermoproteota archaeon | reverse complement strand
CATTGCAATCTCTGTAATTTTACCTTGATTTTGAAATTCATGCCATGATTTATAGTGAGAGATAAAAGCCCGAGTCCTTCCGTAATAAGAAACAAACATTACACCTCGCTTTCCGGATTTTCCTTTCAGAGATAGATCGATAACCCTAGGCTGACCACTACTAATGGTTTGTCTTTAATTGAAAAGGTTGATTAAGATATCCTTAGAAAAATAAATCTTGTAATGGTCAAGGATGTTCTTATTTTATCAAAATTAATTAAATTGTTAACCAAATAATACTATGTCAGACGAAAAAATATAAAATTCTACATAATATAACTCGACCAATAATTGTACTATAATTGTACTAGCCCATTTAGCCTAGTATAACCTGAAAAATTTAAAAAAAAATACCTAATTAAAGAATTTTTCCGCAATTCAGGTTGATTTTGCGATTACTCAATTTATGTGAACAGGCGATAGAGGACAAAAGACTAGGGATGATATATTGTAATGTCTTCAAATGAGACCCTTAGCCAGACCCAAAGATTAATTAAATAATGTTAAAGTTGTATTTTGTTGATAGCTATAGCTAATCGACTTGCTCTTGAGGAAGAAAATAAAACTTTTACATCCGTATCAGTTGTCCTATCTGCATTAGAAAAATGTATGAAATACGTGGATCCAAGAGTCCTTGTTGACAAAGCATTAACTTTACGCGGAAATGTATTGCGTATAAGCGATGTTTTTGGACACACCAAAGAATTAGAACTTCAGAGTTTTTCGTCGATCTACGCTGTGGGTGCGGGAAAAGCGGCATCAAGAATGGCCCAAGGGGTTTGCCAAAAACTAGGACAACGAATTGCAGGAGGTGCTATAAATGTTCCATATGAGACAAGATCTGAGGTTAGCAAAATTACTATGACTAAGGCAGGCCATCCTTCTCCGGATCAATCTGGCGTAGAGGGTACAAAAAAAATTATAAACATCTTGGAAAAATCCGGTGACAAAGATCTGATTATCGTTTTGCTTTCTGGTGGTGCGTCTGCTTTGATGCCTCTGCCAAGAGACGAGATCACTCTAAAACAGAAGAAGACTGTTATTGGCATGCTGATGTCAGCAGGTGCTTCTATTCGTGAACTGAATGTTGTCAGGAAGCATCTTTCAATGATCAAAGGAGGACAAATGTTGCAATTCGTCAAGAAGCATACAACAATCATTTCTTTTGTAATTTCCGATGTTGTTGGCGATGATTTGGAAGTAATCGCATCTGGCCCAACTTTCCATGACAGCTCTACATATAATGATGCAGCGAATATATTGAAAAAATATAATTTATGGAATAAAAGAAGGAAAGCGTTAGAAATTTGCAAATACATAATTACACAGGGTATCCATGGTGATCTAGCTGAGACACCAAAACCCGGGGATGAGCGTTTTGAAAATGTTCACAATTTTTTGATTGGAAATAACACGATCCTTTGTAAAAGGCTTGTTCAATTTCTTAAAAGATATAACATTAATTCATCATATCTTGGGTCAACGTTCGACGGGGAGGCAAAATCATTTGGTAAAAACCTTGCCAAATTATCATCGCGTGCGATTCCATCTAGAGGTGGTCTGCCTTTCGCATATGTTATGGGTGGTGAGACAATAGTGCGACTTAACCAAAGGAAAAGTAATGGTATTGGAGGACGAAATCAAGAAGCAGTGCTAGCAGCTCTGATGAATTCAAATTTAGCAAAGACACATGATGTAACGATTGCGTGTATTGGCACTGATGGAATAGATGGAAATTCTAAAGCAGCAGGGGCTTTGATTACGCCGCACACGTCCTCACTCGTGAAAAAAACTAAAATCAATTTATCCAAGTATCTTTATTCTCATGATAGCTTTTCGATACTGGATAAGTTAAACTCAACGATAAAAACTGGTCTAACCGAGACAAATGTGAATGATATTGCTATAGTCTGTAGATTAAGATAAATACAAAGCTCGTTTAGCCGCGTGTTCGCTAAACGATTACTAATTGGTGGTTAAGGTTTAAAGTTATGCAAGTGGAGGCCGAAAGGTATGCGGTGGCAGTGCTCCCTGTAGGTTCTATGCGCATCCATAACATGTTGTTATAACCAAAATTATATCGCTGCCAAATCATATACCCTTATTCAAGATCCCATCATACCTGGCATTTTAATGGGTGTTCTGAACTCCTTAGTTACAGATATGCCATGATCCGCAGTAACAGTAACAGATCTAAGAGGTGAACTCGAAGGTGGAGAAAGGAAGACCTTTTCTCCTGGTGAAAGAAATGCTAGCTTTTCTATGGCGTTACCACCATAATTAACAACAATATGGGTTAGAGTAGTTCTTCCTACATTTGCGACCATTACCCTCGAGGTACTGAATAAGTTTTGGTTATCCTTAAGTGCGTCCACGTCCAGCGAATATTGCTTATTCGATCCTGAAAAGAAAATTACTACTAATATAATGACTACCACAGCCAAAGAAGCCGACATCAACAATAAAATTTTATTATACATAAACCTTTAACGTTTATTTCGTATATAAAATATTTGAAATCAACGGCCATATCCAATCGAATAAATTTAAATTTATTGTGGGGATTAGTTTCGATCTCATATTTTTATATGCTATGAGGAAGTAACCTTTAATTGTGCTTTGAGGTGCATTTAAAAGAGATAGGCCTCAGAAATGATTATACTTTTCGTACTGCAATTAGGAGGACTTTTTGGACCGTCTACAACGGATCCAAATAATAATAGTCCTTTAGCTTACATCATTTGGTTTGCCCCAATTGTAATTCTGATGATTTACGGACAGAAATTTCAATCCTGGATGATCCTAGGCGATATTTCAAAGTCTTTGGCCAAGCTGAAAAACATGAAGGAGATGGCGAGAAATGAAGCAATAGATTATGTCAGATCATCCTCACCCGCTACAACAGATCATAGTGAAAAGATCGACAAATTTTTAGAATATTTTACGATTATGCCTGTGAATCTTGATCCTACTGGGATTGTAGAGAAGCTTGATCATTTAATGAGAACAAGGGATGATCGTATTAAAGGTGAAATAAGGAAGCTGGTCAACTCGGAAATAAATGAAATTCAGTCCACCCGAATAGAGAATATCCTGGAAGCAGCAACTGCCCTCAATATTATCTACAAAATTGTAAGACATTTCTACCTCATGGGTAAGCGCACAACAAGTATGTTTGTGCTGGTGCAGCTGCAGATGGTGATGCCTTTGCTATTGCAAGAAGCCGAGGCTTTGGAAAGCGGAATTGGAGCGTTTAGAAAGGGGCAACCCATCGGCGATGGTATCGGACCGATGGTTGTGGGAAAAATGATGGTGGGAAAAAATAAGAAAATTATTGCAAAAGATACGGTCTTTACTCAAAGCGATTACATGGAAAGAAAGGTGTACTTCCTCAAGGCAATGGGACCAGGCGGAACAGTGGGAAGACCCGGGGATGCCGTTCAGCGTATGATCGAAGATCTCTCAGTTAAAATTGATATGATAATAACCGTAGATGCTGCATTGAAGCTGGAAGGAGAAAAAACAGGCTCAGTATCTGAAGGAATAGGACCAGCGGTAGGAGGTATTGGTGTAGAAAAGTATTACCTTGAACAGATAGCAACCAGATTTAACATTCCAATGTATGCTATTATAATAAAACAATCTGTCAAAGATGCAATTACGATTATGCGAAAGGAGATCTCTGATTCCTCAGATAAGGTAACAAATTCAATTTTTTCTTTAATAGAAGATAAAACTACTAGAGGTCAATCAGTTTTAGTTATAGGTGTTGGAAACACATTAGGGGTGGCACAATAGTTTGTTTTCCTTTTCGTTTCCTTTCTCATCTTCACTCTTTAGAAAAAAAAAGGACACGAGTCCTACCGTCTATACTGAAGAATCCTGTAGCTCCTGTGGCGAAAAAGTAAAAAGGCTTTTTCAAGAAAGTGATTATATCTACAAAGAAGCTGTAATGTGTAAAAAATGCTCTGGGAGCACATTGATTACCGCCATCTACGGAGAATATCCCCAAGAAAGAAAAGAAGGTCACAGAGAAAACGAATAATTGTACTCAAGACAAAATTTATTTCGTAATAACCTGACTGAAACCATTGTTAAGAATAATAGTATGCTCTGCCTGAGCGACAATCTTGTTATTGTCTTCTACAAGAATTGGATAAGAATGTATGTTCCTTTTCTTTTCTAGAAAGGCTAACATTTGCCGGGCCTTATTCTCTTCATATTGATCAATTAACCATCTTAATGCGAAAGGCAAAGTCCTAAACCTATTCCAGATAACCTCAAGAAAGCTGTCAGTATCTTTATCTTTGGAGGGCTTGCGAGAAATTATACTGAATATATTGCGAGTCTTACCCTCTCGTACGATGCCTCGTCCTTCTTTAAGTGTTACGAATGGTTCTATCGCATATGCATTACCAGGAGTCAGAGTAAACGAAGACCCAATAGTCCAAATATTGGGTATAGACTTTCCAGCGTGAATGGTATATTGTTCCAATGAATGACCGCTTAGATTCTGAATTGGCTTGAATCCAAGCTTTAAGATTGTATTTTCTATTAACTTACCTATTTCACTAGCCTTTGTGTTAATTTTAGTAATTCTTACTGCCTCATTTAAGGCACTCTCTGCTGACTTTACCAGAGCGTCGTACTTGGGCTCGTAAGTGACAGTCACGGCTGTGTCAGCTATGTAGCCTTGGACATGTACACCTATATCGATCTTTAATACATCGCTTTCCTTTACTGTAATTTCATCGCAGGGCTCGGCGGTATAGTGGGCCGCCAATTCATTTAAACTAACATTTACAGGAAACGCAGGTTGGGCACCCTCTCTTTTTATTCCAGATTCTATCGTCTCACAAATCTGAGCTAGAGTTGAACCAACGTGATATTTTTTTCTAGCCTTTTCCCGTTCTTCAGCCGCTATTTTCCCTGCCAGTTGATAACACTCAAAGGCGTTCATATCGACTCTTCTGAAGCATGGTATATAAAAAGAAATGCCGCCGAAGCTTAAAATGGTACCAGTATTATAGTGCTCCTTGCTGCGTCGTATTCTTTACTGGGGTCGTTGTCTAGCTTGGTATGATGCCAGCCTTGGGCGCTGGAGGTCGCTGGTTCGAATCCGGCCGACCCCATAGAATCTTCTTGAAGAAAATTTACTCTCCTGACCAATTTTAGTTTACGGGCCGGTAATTTCTAGTAAAGCTGTCATTGTATTTTATCTTAAAATAAATAATACCTAAACCAGCCTCTTAGGATCTGCCTACGGCAAGGTGAGAAAACCGTAGCAAGAGTAATTAATACAGACGCAAGTCGAAAGAGTATGCTATACTATGACGATGCCCTATTTTAAAGCGAGTTAATCGTAACAGCGTCACTATTGTGTTTTTTATCTAAATAATACTTCATAGCAGACATATCAGTATTGTATTTTTTTATATCTCCTTGATCGCTATGTTTTATGCTTATGATTCCTGACTTGGATATACTAATGTTACTGCTGTTGTCACGTGTTAATGTGTCTTCAGATTCTATCTTATCATCGGAGAACTTGGTAGAAACTAGATTTAATATTGAATTTTTTGCTACAATATAATCATGAATTTTTATATCCTCAAGCCTATTGCTTATAAATGTGGTGTACCTGTTATCATAGATTCTTATACCATCTATTGAATTCACTATTTTATTGGCAACAATCCTATTATTGGAAGTACGCTGGTCTTCAACACTTATTCCTGAGCCGTCAGATCGCTCTAAATTGTTCGAGTGTATGTAATTTCCAGATGCACCATTACTTAGATGTAATGCTGCGGTCTTAGCTTTGATGACCGCATTATAATATACACTATTATAAGAAGAGTTATCTTTTAGGTAAATTCCATTATTGCAGTTTATTATTGTATTGTTGTAAATTGAATTGTAATTGGAAGCCGACAGAAAAATTCCAATCGACTCATCATGCACATTATTATTTTTAGCTGTCGAGTTGTACATGTTTCTGCTAAACAGTACACCAGCCTCAGAGTTTCCGTAAACTTCGTTATTCTCGATGACTATACCGTAACAATCCAAAGAGCAGATTATGCCTTCTTCTCCATTTCTATATACGGTATTATTACGGATTATCAAATGATTGCTTCCAGTATGTGGATCAAGTCCGTAGTGATAATTATGATGAACTGTATTGTTTTCTAGCATTAATCCCCGTATTCCACTTGAATAAAAACCAACCCGCATGTCATGTATGTTATTGCTTCTTATGAGACTTCCGTTTCCGCCATAATAGCTGATACCGGAATTACTCAAGCTATGGCCTTGCTCATAACCCATATAGGCTATCTCTGAATCAACGATATTGGTATGTCCTGTAGCTTTCGCTTCCACTTTTATAAATGGTCTTGGAACGGTTTCATCTCGTTTATTAACTAAGTAATTGTCCGTAGCAGGATTCCATGAAGTAATTTTCACAGAATTGACGCTTAAACTTCCAAAAACATTTATGGAGTATGCAGTCTTTCCATCAGAGATTATTTTAAGCCAATTCGTATCGCTCGAATTGATGTAGAACGCAGAAGAGTTCGAAATTGTCAAGTTAGCATTCAAC
>JBKPEX010000310.1:0-5109 GCA_046728625.1 Thermoproteota archaeon | reverse complement strand
CTACGGCATTCAGCCCGGGCCATGTCACTGGAATTCTGGAAAAACCTGTATCAATACAGGCAAGTGATAATTTTGTTAACTTGGGATCCAAAGGAGTGGGATTTTGCATTGACAGGGGAATAACTACTCTTGTCAAACTTTTCAAAAATCAAACTTTTGATTATAGCATCTCTATTAACGGATCTCCCACAAACGGAGAAGTCTCAAGGTGGGTATTAGAGTACTATGTTAGATTGTTTCAACAGGATACAGGAAGAGGCCAGCCATGTTCTGCGCTCCAAAAATATTATATACAAGTTGAACATTTAGTCAATATTCCCGTTGGTTTTGGATTGGGTTCTAGCGGCGCTGCGGCATTGAGTTTATCCTACGCTCTCAATGAAGCTCTTGGCACAGGTCTTACTAGAACTCAATCAGCACAGATAGCCCATATTGCGGAAATATCATGTCGTACAGGGCTAGGCACTGTTCTTGCTGAATTTGCGGGAGGATTTGAAATACGTACAGCCATTGGTGCACCGGGAATTGGATCAATTGAAAAAATACAGCCTATCACCGATTCTAAAGCAGTTATCTTGTGTATGTCACCAATTTCTACGAAATCTGTTCTTGCTGATAATAAGAATAACATAAACTCAGTCAATGGCCTTGGAGCGAGGATGTTGAATGAAATCAGAAAGTCAAAAAACATCAATGAATTTTTGAAGATGTCTTATGATTTTTCTAATGCCCTTAGGCTGACGAATGGTATTTGCAAAGGACCAATCGAGCTTATTAGATCTCTTGGATTTTATTGCGGAGTAGCGTTATTCGGAAAAACAATTTTCACCATTGTGCCATCAAATGAGGTCAATAATCTGATAGAATCTCTGAAACGATTCCGTGGTAAATTAATAGTTGCCAACATCGACACTGAAGGTGCCAGAATGGTCGGGTCTAACTGAGACAACCTGTATGTCGCAAATACCAAATGACCATCCGAGAGCCGCGTCGCTTCGGACTAGGGAATTGCTCGCAAGAGGTCTTGAAAAAGGTATTGTAGTGCCAGAAGGTCTAATTGCACATGGACGTGGAGAAGCCTTTGATTACCTCCTTGGCGAACGAACAACCGACCTAGCCTATAGTGCAATGCAAAGCGCATGTGCCTCTCTTTTTTTTGCAGCTCATCCAGTGATATCCGTAAACGGTAATGCTGTGGCCCTCTGCGCCAAAGAGATAGTCGAACTCAGCGAAGTTACAGGAGCCGTTGTAGAGGTTAACCTGTTTTATAAAAGCAAAGAACGCGAAGTCTTGATTGAAAAGGAGTTAAAAAAAAATGGCTTGAATACGATCTTAGGAACTAGAACGGATTCAAGAGAAATAATACCTGGTTTAAAAAGCAAACGGAAACAGGTCGATAGAAACGGCATTTTCAAGTCTGATACTGTTGTCATCCCTTTAGAGGATGGCGATAGAGCAGAAGCCCTTGCAAGGATGGGCAAAAGACTGATTACAATTGACCTTAACCCGCTGTCGAGAACAGCAAAAGTCTGCCACATTAGTATTATCGATAATATTATCAGGGCATTACCTGCTATGATATCTATCGCAAAAGAGTTTAAAAAAAAGAGCAATCAAGTTAAAATGCGGACAATGTTGAATGGATTCAACAATCAGGCAAATCTTACTCAATCGCTAAAGATCATTAGGTCGGGCAGCCGAGAAGATTGTGAAACATAGAATTGTTTATGAAAGAGGATTGTATTACAAAACAGAGACGCTCAGCAAGTGTGAGAGTACTAACCATCCAAGCACGGCAGATATAATGAGAAAGAATCAAAATCATATCGACCCGATGAAGTTAACGGTAGAGGATATAGCATCTATGAAAAGGAAACAGGAGAAAATTTGCGTCTTGACCTCTTACGACTATTGTTTTGCATCTATTTGCGATAGCGAGGGGATAGATATTCTTCTTGTTGGAGATAGTGGGGGGATGGTAATGCTGGGTTATGATAGTACCATACCTGTGAGCATGCAAGAAATGATGGTGTTCTCCAAGGCCGTAGCAAAGGCTACAAAAAGAGCACTAATTGTGGGTGACATGCCATTTGGATCATATCAAATTAGTGTCCAGAATGCTATCAAAAATTCCATATCCCTGATTAAATCAGGCTGTGATGCTGTGAAATTGGAGGGTGGAATTGAAATAGTTGATACAGTTAAGGCTATGACTAGTGTTGGAGTACCTGTAATGGGTCACATAGGCCTAAAGCCGCAGACGGCTAAGCTTTGGGAAGGTTATAGAATACAAGGAAAAACCGCAGAGTCTGCCTTAAAACTTATCTCTGACGCCAATGCTTTGGAGCAGGCCGGTGTGTTTGGTCTAGTTTTAGAAATGGTCACAGATGAGGTGGCCGAAATAATCACTAGGAATCTTTCTATCCCTACAATTGGCATAGGATCTGGTTCATCTTGTGACGGTCAGGTATTAGTATTACACGATATGCTTGGAATTTATAAGAATATTAATCCCAAATTTGTAAAGCACTACGCCGAGTTATCCGGTACGATTTCTAATGCAGTCACAAGATATATTCAGGAGGTTAAATCCTCTGTCTTTCCTGCTACTGTCCATTCTTTTCACATGGACAGAAGCGGTTTCGATCAGTTGCATGATTCGATAATAGGTAATCAAGAGGAGAAAACTAAAGGTAAGAAGAAGATGCTTACCAAAACAAGAAATGGAGTGGACCCACTTCCAGGAAAGCAATAACGTTAATAATATAGACGCCGGCGAGCATCCATCTAAAGACATCATAGGATCTTCCGGAAGAGAATTGCTTGGCTCGAAAATAATCCTGTGTATTACAGCAAGTGTTGCCGCATATAAAGCGATAGATCTGTCGCGACTACTTATGCGTCATGGGGCTAATGTTCACGCTGTAATATCCAAGAACGCCGAGTCCAAACTAATTAGTGCCGATATTATGAAATGGGCTACAGGTAACGAGGTTTTAGTGGACTTGACAGGCAACCTAGAACACATCTCCCTCACGGACTACGGCAAATCGGACCTGGTTCTTGTTTATCCTTGTACTGCCAACACCTTAGGAAAAATGGCTAATGGAATAGATGATACCTGCGTTACTTCTGTACTGGCCGTCGCGGTTGGATCAAAAATTCCTATCTTACTAGCACCTGCAATGCATGAAGCGATGTATCAAAATGAACTGATCAAAAGAAATGTCCAAAGGTTAAAAGATATAGGAATTGAGTTCTTAGAACCTGATATCTCAGAAGGCAAAGCCAAAGTCGTAGAGCCTAGAGAGGTGTTGAAGTTTATACTTAGGAGATTCTGTGTTGCCACAGAAGAGGTGATTCATGAGGGATCTCCACATAATGACAGTCGTTCGGAGCCTTATCGATGGATAAAGTGGGGCCATGTTATGCTGTCGGGTAAGAAAATATTGGTCACAGCGGGCAGCACTGTAGAGCATATCGACTCTATTCGCGTGATTACAAATCTAAGTTCAGGAAAAATGGGTATCGCAATTGCAGATCAAGCAACTAAAATGGGAGCGGATGTCACGTTAATCCTTGGACATGTATCATATAATGCAGACCTTTCAACAGGAAAACTGAACTTGGTTAGGGTAAGTACCGGTGACGAGATGCGGGAAAGAGTAATCTCTGAGCTTGTTTCAACTAAATATGACGTCTGTATATTGGCAGCCGCAGTCAGCGACTATGCTCCGAAACACAATAACACGGAGAAAACGCAGATTGCAAATCAAAAGAGGAAAAAAATAGACACGAGAATGTCAGAACAAATGCAGCTTTCTCTAATCCCGACCCGCAAGATAGTAGACGAGGTCAAAAATGTAAGCATCAATAAGAAAATCTTCTTGGTCGCATTTAAGGCAGAATATAATGTATCTGATAAAGAGCTCATGGAGAAAGCATACGCCAAACTGAAAGAGTCGAAAGCTGATATTGTAGTAGCCAATGACGTTGGTAGAAGATGGTCATTGATTGGCTCAGATTACAACGAAGTCTTTGTAGTAAGTAAACAAAAAGGGGTTGTACACTTTCCCAGATCTAATAAAATATTTTTGGCAGGGCAATTGTTAGGGTTGATTAAACAATTTATTGGTAAACAACAGTCAGTTGGAAAGAATGCACAAGAACCTTCAGTGGTCTTGAAATAACTCCGCACTCTGATCGTTATTGAAGTGTTGTAAACCATTTCTAAATAAAATTTACTTAATTAAAATAATTCCCTGAATAGATACGTCAAACCACGAAGCTAACCGATTTCCAGCATTTCTTTTGTAAAGTGATTCAAGTTCGTTACCTTGATTTTTTTATCGCCTATTCCGATAGGATCGTCATTAGCTACTACCAAGCTGTCCTCTATCCTTATACCAAACTTTCCATGCAGATAGACTCCTGGTTCAATAGTTATCGCCATCCCTTTCCGTAATATTTCCTGACTTTTGCTTCTAACCCACGGCTTTTCGTGGACGTCAAGGCCAATTCCGTGACCCGTAGAATGTATGAAGTATCTTGAATAGTTCCTACCATGGCTATCCATACGTGCTCTGCAAGCCAGGTCAACATCCCCGCAGGTGGCGCCTCGATGTACTGCCATGATACCCGCCTCTTGGGAATCTCTTACCAGATCATACAATTTTTTAATTGAATTCGAAGCCTTGCCCAGAATGAACGTTCTGGTCGCATCGGCTATATAAGAATGGTATCTTAGGGTTAAATCAACCACAATTACGTCTCCTCTTAAAAATTTGCGGTTAGATACTTCTGCGTGCGGTCTGGACGAGTTTGGTCCAGAAGCAATTATCAGGGGATTTAATGTAGCACCATACGATGACGGGTTTGTACCTCTTATCATTGCCTCGTAGACTAATTTAGCTTGCAGTTCTTGTTCCGACATTCCCACCCTTATTTCGTCCCTACATATTTCGTATAGAGTATCTATAATCTCAGCGCATTTTGAAATACGCAGTATTTCTTGTTTGTCTTTTATCGCTCTTGTCTGAAGGAAGACTTCGTTGCTCACATCTATATTTTTCCTTCCTAACTCTTTTTGAATATAATTTAGAGTAAAAT